>CAZPIR010000037.1:0-14225 GCA_964586085.1 uncultured Anaerolineaceae bacterium
TTTCTCCTCAAAAGTACCTTCGCAGATGAATTTGTGGGCTACCACGCTTTTTTTTTTTTATTGATGGCGAGGGTGGTCAAACGCCGATAGGTTTGCTGAGGTGGCAAAATCACCGCGAGCACAAAGGGGCGTTCGTCGAGCGCAAAGTACCGGCAAACCAAACGCGACCGGTCGCTGATGACGATGGAGACTTCATCCACTTCGGGCAAGCCGAGACGCGCTTGCGTTTGCAGGATAAAATCGCGGACGAGTGTGACCATGGCGGCGACAGTGGGTGCATCGTACGGCGTGGGTGTGGGCGCGACGGCGATGGGCAGACCCTCTTCGCTCGCGAGCACAGACGCCGTGAAATGTCCCTGCGTGTTCATCTCCGCGAGAATCGTTTCAAAGGGAGATTGCTCCATCCCCAAAGTGGATTCTTGTTCGACCGTTGGGTCGAACGTGGTTTCAATTGATGTCTGCATTTTGATTATGCCATTGCTTCGCGTACGCCTTTAGCGGCGCGTTCCATTTGTAAAAAGATGAGACCCAGTTTGGCGTCTTTGCGCGCGACGGCGCACAACACCGCGTCCGGTCCGGCGCTGGCGATGATGGTGTACCCATTCTCACCTTCGACGAATACCCGGGTCAACCGACCATGTTCAAACTCTTCGGTCGTTTGTTCGCCCAGCGCGAGCATTGCCGCCGCCATCGCGGCAACGCGACGATCCTCGACATTTTCCGGCAACTCGGACGCGATGGCAAAACCATCCACGCTGATAATGCCCGACCCAATCATCCCCGGTGTGGTGGATTGAAACCGGGCGAGTAAATTGGTGAGTTGCGCGGTCAAGTCTTGTTCAGTCATTCATTCCCTCCAGCCCGATGTGTGGCTATGCGTTCGTCATTTGGTCTGTGCGAATGCAGTACAAGCACGCCTTGCCTTCGAGCATCGCGTTAACCTGTGTGCGATCCACACCGACCGTCGCTAGGTTTGATTCGGATACGACAATTGCGCCGCTCGCTTCACAACGACAGGCAAGGTTCACAACCTGGTTTGGCATGTTCTCGCGGATGCCGCGATGCACGATGCACAAGGGATGCAGTGCGCCGCCGCCGCCTTCGGTCGGGTTGCGATTATAGTTGGCGACCAGTTTCATTGTGTCGATAGTCCAAGCCGGAATGTCGCCGGTGATGTCTTTGAACGGACAATGTTTGAGCGCGACGAACTGGGTGTTGGGTTGATTACCCGGCACAATTTCCATATTGTCCAAACCCAGTTCAAACTGCGCGAGTTTGTCTATGGTCGTGTCACCTTCGAGCGAGCTGGCGATCATTTTGCCGGTTTGCATCAAGCCATAAAAACGCGAGGTGTTGATGGTGCCGGTCAGTGCCGCCCACAAGGTTAATTTTGCCGGATCATGCGTTGACATGGTTTACGGTCTTGCATCTAGATGCGGGTTTGCACTTGGCGTGCCACCGCGTTGATGGCGGCTTTCAGTGTTTCAAAAACGCCCGTGCCTTGCGCGGCGGCGGCGAGAAAGAATGGCGTGTTGGTCAAACCCAGGTTGCGTTGCAACAGTTCGGGCGCCATCGCGTTTGGCAGATCGCGTTTGTTGAATTGGTAGATGATGGGCACTTGCTGGTTGGCGAGACCCAGCTCGCGCAAGTTGTTGTGCAAATTGTCCAGTGTCGCACAATTTTCGTCCAGCCGCTCGGTCTGCGAATCGGCGACGAACACCACGCCGTCGCTACCTTGCAAAACCACCTTACGCGTGGCGAGATAGTACGTTTGTCCCGGCACCGTGTAGAGTTGGAACTTGGGCTTGAGCCCCTTGATCGGACTCAGTTCGATTTGCAAAAAGTCGAAAAAGATGGTGCGGTCTTCGCGCGTTTTCAGTGAAACCAGGTCGCTTCGCAATGCCGCGTTGGTTTTGGCGTGAACGTACTGCAGGTTGGTCGTCTTGCCGCTCATCGCCGGACCATAGTAGACGATTTTGAGATTAACTTCGCGCGCCTTCCAGTTGATAAACATACGGTTGCTCGCACCGAGTTAGTTGGATTTCCAGAGACTGTCTAACTCGTCGGCGAGCGATGCCGCAAAGTCGTTTGGCACGTTGGCCGTCGCCGCGCCCGGCACCATCAATTGCATTTCCCATTCGGGCGCCATTTTGGCGAGTGCGTCTACGGCTTTGGTGCTGAACAAACGGACGAGACCGATTTGCACATTCACGCTAAACACAACCGCGAGCAAAAAACTCGTGCCAATCGTGTTGAGGTGCAGATTTTGTTCTTCGCCTTGATGGAACAAGATTTGAAAGTGACGCCGCTCGCCGAGCAGGCGCGCCATTTCGGCGGTGGCGGCAACGTTGCTGGCGATGAGCGCGGCGAGCACGGTCGCGTCCAACCCTTTGGTGCGTCCGGTCGTGGCAAGCAACTGCCCGCTAATGTCCGCGAGGATGGCGCATCGGGCATTCGTTTTGGTAATTAGTTCGGTCAGAACTTTATCTACTCGTTCGGAATGTTCTTCTGAGAGAGCCAGTCTGGACATGATGATTCTCCTTGGGCGCGTTAGCCGCTACGCCGCGCGCGCAAACGTTCGATAGCGGCTTGCAAACTCGCTTGCATACGCGAGACCGCTTCAGCGAGTTCGCCGATTTCGTCTTTACTGGTCACTTCGATTTTGGCATCCAGTTCGCCGAGACTGATACGGTCAGCCACACTGCTCAGTTTGGTGATGGGCACGGTAATGGCGCGCGACAGATTGATGGCGATGATGACAGCAATCACAAGCGCGATGGCAGATGCGCCGAGCACGAGGACCACCGAGCGATCCGCGACTTCGGTAAAGGTGGAGATGGGCGCGACCAAAACATAACGCCAGGGTTTGTAGACCAGGTTGGAAATGACCGCGCGATGGCGGGTGCCGTCCAGATCTACGGTGGCATCAAAGCCGCCGGTGTGTTGCTTGGCAACGGCATCGGCGATTTCCGGTAAAGGCAACACTTCAATTTTGGTTGCGGCATTTTTGCCAAAGCGTTGGTCGTCTACCAGCTTTTTCTCTTCGGCGGGAGACAAGGGCGCAATTGCGCGGTAGAGTAATTTATCGAGCACGGTTGGGTTAATCTTGCTTCGACTGTCGGCAAGGCGAATGCCGTTTTCATCCAGGAGCATCGCAAAACTGCCGTTACCCTCTGCGCCCAGGTCGCCTTCAACCAAACGGCTCAGGGTGGTGAGGTTCAAGCGACTGCGAATGATGCCCAGCACATTGCCTTGTTCATCTTTTACCGGCGCGGCGTACACCATCACGGGGCGGTTGGTCACGAGCGAGATGAGCGGGTCGGAAATGACCGGTTTATCCTTCATCGCCTCGACAAAGTATTCGCGCACTGCCATATTTGTGCCCAGATCGGCTTCGGCGGAGGACAGGATAATGGTGCCACCACGATCTACCAATGCGATGGTTTCGTAATCCGGCGCTTTGGCTGTAATAATTTTAAGCGTGCTGAATGCGGCAGTGCGCGCGGCGCCATCATTCGGCGCCTTCATAAACCGCACAAGTTCCGGCAGTCGTGATGCGACCGTGACGTATTGCAAACCTTCAACCATGCTCGCGTCAATTCGTTCCGCCGAGTTTTCGCTGGTGGCGCGCAGGCGAATGTCCGCGTCGCCCAACAAGCGGGTGCGACCCAGCATGATGATGAGTGTCCCGACGACGATGACCGGGAGAATGGCAACCAAGGTAAAGAACAAGGTTAACTTGGGACGAATCTTCCAGTTGCCCACATCCCACATAGATGGATTGGTACGGGTTGTTGTATCAGCCAGCATAGGACCTCCTTGGTCTTGATCTATTTACAGTTTTCGAATTGCATCAAGCATAATTTGTTGAAAGCGGATCCGCTTGGCATCATCCCGAATTTCAACGCTGATCGCTTCGACGAGTTCGGCGATGCGGTCGCGCGGGAATTGTCCTGGCGTTTCATCGAGCGCGGCAATCGCGTCTTCCAGAATGATGCTCGCCATCGGTCCGATGATGCGCGCAAACTCTTGCGTGACCCAGCCAAAAAATTTACTGTCCACCGTAGCTTGGGGCGCTTGGAGATTGCCCGCCGCGGGTTCGAGCAAGCCGGCTTGGAACAATTGCTCGGCGGAACGCGCGGCAGTGGCGGTGTCCATCCCCAAGCTCTGCGCGATTTCGGCAACGGTGCGCGCGCCGTTGACCTGGGCGAGCACGCGCCACGCTTCGGGTTTGAGATTGATTTCGCCAGCCAGTTCACGGCTGGATAGTTTGAAAACGACTTGGGCTAGATTTTGAGCGTCATCCATAACTTGCTCCTACGCCAAGGAATCTAGAGCTTAGTGAATTCGTGCCCTTGTGTTTTGGGCAGGCTTTCCGCTTGCCGCGCTGATTTCCTGAGCGCGGCGTTTGATTGCCGTTTGTAACGCGTTTTGCACGGCGGTATTGGCTTCGTAGGTTGGCGCGGCAACGTTGATGGACATGCGAAGCATTGCCCAGTCCACGTTCGGCGCGCACATGATAAATGCGAACGCATTGCCAAGCACGCGCACAAGAATTCCGCCCCGCTCGAAACGAATTTCCAACTCGCGCGGTTTTTTGCCGCTGGCTTGAAACGCGGCAAGCGCCTGCGCGATCTGCACACCGGTTTCAATCGCGCGCACCTTGTCCCAATCGCCGGTGACCCATGCGCCCAACATTTCGCCGTGCTCGTCGCAGATAAATCCTTCCGGCACACCGGGCAGATCGCGCAAAGAATTTAGGAAAACGCCGTTGCCAATGTTGAGTTCCTGGAGAGCAAACCCGGCCCAAATGTCCGAGCGTAGTTTTTCAATCAGCGGCATAATTTTTCTCCAACTTACCCGCCAAACAATTCCGGCAGAGCCGCGACCAAACCAATGTCTTCGAGCCGTTGACCGGACTGAGCGTGCAGTTGCGTCAGTGTGGCGGCTAGTTGCGCCCTCACCTTGTTTTGCGTGCCAACTTTTTGCACAGCGCTCGCCGTGACCTTGCAAATTCCTTCGTTAAAGTCCGTGATTGAAGCGGAGCCGGTAAACGTGATTTGCCCGGCGCGATATTCAAACTCGCCGGCAAACGGGTCGAGAAATGCGTATGCGGTGGCGTGCTCGATGCTTGCGCGTTTGAATGCGGTGCGAAAGTGTTCGGTCTTGCCGCCTGGGTCGGTGACGGTTTCGATGGTTTGAAAAACTTGTTGCCACGTCTGCAACGTGGCTTGGCGCGCAAAACTATCGGCGAGGTTGCCCTGGTTGCCGTACGCGCGCGCGAGGTCGGCGCGGTAGACGTTAAAGGTGGCTTTGCGTTGCGATGCCAGTTGGGTGATCTGCGCGATGTGCGTTGTGCTGGCGACCAAGGTGCCACCGTTCAGCCACGCGCACTCGATGGGTTCGCCTTCTTGCAAATAAATCGTCGCGGCGTCTGCGCTGGAACCAAAACGAATTTCGATGTACCCGCTGTGCGCTTCGCTTTTTAATTTCGCAATCAATTTGTCGAGACTCGTAAAATCGCTTGACAGGTCTTTGTAAAGCGATTCGCCCTGTGCCAAACCACCCAGGAGGGTGGCAAGTTCCGATTCGAGACGGGCGACGTTGATCGTGCCGTCTTTTTCTTTTGCTTTGGCGGCGATGGCTTCCGCCGCCGCGACACCGGTGCGTTTGCCCGTTGGCGTTTCTTCGATGGCGCTGACGCTCGTGCCATTGTCCATCAAGATCAGCCCTTCGTACTCCCACGCGGTGACGCGCACATAACCGCTCAACTGGGTGCTTTTCAAATCATTCATCAACGCGTCGAACTGAGTGAACGAAGTGTTGAGGTTTTCGTAAATCGGTTTGCCGGGGGGTAACAGAATCATCAATGCTCCTCAATGTGATTACGAATTACCAAGCGAGCGCAGAAGATTGTTGATCGGTTCCGTCGCAGTGCGCGCTTAGAGCCAGCAACCGAGATAATCATCGCCTTGTTTGACGACGAGAATTTTTTCGGCGCCAAAATTAATGAGAAGGTGTTCGCATTTGCCGCGTTCGAGCAACGTGCCGATTGCGTGCGCGGTCTGTTCTAGTTTGACGAGTGCCTGAATTTCGGCCGGGTTGACGGTGTCACTCGATGTGGCGCGTAGAGTGCCATCAGGTGCGATCAAGGTCGCCGCGCGCACGCCGCGTTGTTTCGCCAATGCGCGCAGAGCTTGTTCCATCTCGTCTAGTCGCGCGGCTTGGGCTTCGTCGAGCAAACGCAAACCTTCGAGCACAATCGAATTCCAGGGTGCGTGGATGGTGTGCTGGTTCCACGCCGGCGTGTCGAGTTCGACCTGGAACTCGGCGTCTTGCCAGCGCAACATTTCGTACACCGCTTCTTCGCCGGACAAACCGCGCGCTTGCGCGTCCACGATTTCGCCGCCGGCGAGATAGATCGTGCCGCGTAGCGTGTTGGCGGTTAACGCCAAACGCGCGGTGCGTCCCTCGGTGCAGTGTAATTGAATGAGATTGGGTAAACTCAGGTCGCTGACATGACCGGTGAGTGGCATACAAATTCCCCGTTAGCGCAAACTATTTTTGGTGGCGGCTTCTGCCATCGCGCCGAAAAAGTCGGACACGCCGTCGCCGGTGAAACAACTGGTCGTGAACAAGGGCACGCCCCATTGTTCGGTGAGCGCGCGTCCTTCGTCAAGTGAGACATGCCGATCCAGGTCAATCTTGTTCGCGGCAATGACGACCGGCACGTGTGGCAACATGGCGCGAATTTCGGCGTACCACTTGGTCATTTGCTCGAACGATTCGCGGTCATTCACGGCATAGACCAAGCCAACTGCTTTACTGCCGCGATAAAACGCGCGGCGCGTAAACGAAAATTGATCTTGCCCACTCACATCCCACACGACCAATCGGCGCGTGCCGCTGTTGCGCGCAATGTCGTACAGATGAAAGTCCACGCCAATCGTCATCACGCGCGAGGCGTCGAACTCGCCGGTACACAAGCGGCGAATCAAGGTCGTTTTGCCCACATTGCCATTGCCGCCGAGCGTGATCTTGAGCGGTTGCAGGGAAACCGGATCGGGCGGCGGGGCTGGCTCGTCACTGCGATTGTTTTTCAACGCGAACGCGTCTTGAATCACGCGGCGCAAATCGGCGAGTGGAAAGGGCTTGGTCAAATAATTGTAGACGTTGAGTCGTTGCGCGGCTTGTTGCACTTCTTCCGAGCCGTATGCGGTCATCAACACGGTCATCGTCGTCGGCGATTTATCTTTGAGCGTGCGAATCAGTTCCAAGCCGGTGATGCCGGGCATTCGCAGATCGGTCACGACCAAGTCCCACTTGGTCTTTTCCATTTTGTCCAGCGCCTCTTCGCCCGAAGCGGCTGTTTCGACGTGATAATCGGAACCCAGGTCAACCAAACTTTCCTTCATCAAAAAGGCGACGGTGGCTTCGTCTTCAACCAGGAGAACGCGTTTTTGTGACATGCTGACCTTTTGTGTGGTGTTGAATCGGAGGTGATGCAATTCTCACCCGTGAAAATTATAGCCAGATGCGGCGGCAAGTGCGTTACGCAGAATTACGATTTGCTATCGGTTGCATAAAAACACGCCGCATTTTCCCGTGTGCTGTTCGCAGGATTGGCGAAGCGCCCCGTTCGATGCGCTTGTCACGTTCTTGTCACGGTCGCCGGTTACAATCGCGGCAACACTCTTGGAAATGGATGGAGGAGACGATGGTGAACCAACTTAGCCCGCGCGAACACGAAATCGCGACGCTTGTAGCGACCGGCGCAAGCAACAAGGAAATTGCCTACCAACTCGCGTTGAGCCACAAGACGGTGACGAATACTTTGACGCGCGTGTTTGCCAAAACCGGCGCGCGTTGCCGCACCGAACTCGCCGTCCAAGTGGTGCGCGGCAAAGCGAATTGACCGCTTGGCATTTGATGGAGCAAAATAATCAATGAACCGGAAAATTTTTGGGATGATGTTGACGACGGCAATGCTCATGTTCACCTTGCTCGCTTGCGATATGGCGAGCGGTATTCCTGGGTTGAGTGGTTTGCCCGGGATGGGTGGCGCGCAAGCGATGTGGTCGGATGTGCCAGCGTTCGAAGGTGCGACCCAGGACGCCAAGGAAGCGTTGGGGGCTGGCATTTTCAATCAGGCGCAAGCCGATCAAAAAAGCAAAATGGAAACCTTGTTGTATCGCACGTCCAAACAACCGGCGGATGTGGCGGCATTCTACAACGATGACCGGATGAAATCGTTTGGCTGGTCGCCGCAAGGTTTGGGCAATGCCAAGAGCGGATGTTATCAGGATTTATACGAAGGACAACCGCGTGCGATTTGTCAGTTTTCCAAAAAGAACGAAGAAGGTAGAGCGATTGAGTTGATGATTGACGCGCGCATTGACCCGCAAGTAAAAAACACCCGGCTCACGTTTGTGCGTATCACCGGTTCGGTGATTTCATCGTCCACCGTGCCGACGATGGTTGCACAACCGACGCAACCTGTCGCGCCCACCCAACCGCGCCCGACCCTCGTGGCGAACACGGCGACGCCCACGCCGTTGACAAGCGCGATCAAACTGCCCGCCGACCCGACATCGGTTGCCGTGTCGAATCTCGACGGTGAGTGGCAAGGGACCAACTCGGCGAACACGCCGGTTCAATTCACGGTCAAGAATAATCAGGTCACGTACATCAATCCAAACTATGCCGTGAAATCGGGAACGTGCCAACTGAGTGGCGGGTTTAGTCGCTCGGTCAACGCGCCGATTGCCGACAAGAATTTTTCGGTGACGGTGACCGAAGAGGATGGCAAGCAAGTTGTCTTTAACGGCAAATTTATTTCCGATGCCGAAGCGATTGGCACATTACGCATCAAAGCGCCGCAATCATTTTGCGGATCGGTCGAAGGCGAAATGACCTGGTCGGCGAAGAATAGCGCGGCGATTGTCGTGACGGCGCCAACAGCGACACGGACCGCACCAACCTCAGCCGCCACCCGGAGCGCCGCGCCGACGCTCGCGATGCCCGATGGTCCTGATGCAACCATCGTCCGGAATTTCTTTAATGCGATCAACGCGAAAAATTTGGATGGCGCGCTCGCACTCGTCACCGACAATGTGATTTACAACTTTGGCACGACGACCGGTTTTGGCAAAGCCAATTTGCGCGCGCATCTCAGTTCGCAAATTCAAGCCGGCGTGACGTACCAACTGAGCAATGTTAAAACCAATCCTGCCGCCGTCACCTTCGGCGCGCAAGCCGGCGCGACGAGTTACGCGCAAGGGCAAGCGATGTTCACGGATGGCAAAATCGTTATTTTGAAATTGCAATAATCCTGATGCAACAAGAGCGAAAATGAAAACCACCTTCTTTCTGCCACGTATCTTTTTGGTTGCATTGGCGGCGTTAGGGATTGCAACCATCATGTTTGCCGCGCCAACCGCTCATGCCAAACCCAATGCGACGATTGTCGTCAACTCGCTCGCCGACACGAGCGGCGGCGTGAATTGCACCTTGCGTGATGCGATCCTCGCGGCGAATTGGAACGCGGTGCGCGGCGGATGTTCTGCCGGCGCACCTGGTGCGGACACGATCACTTTTGGCGTGACCGGTACCATCACCTTGACGGGCGGGCTGGGCGGACCGTTGGCAAACGAACCACTCACAATCCTGGGTCCGACCGGCGGCATCACACTTGACGGAGTTGGGTTGTATCAAGTATTCTCTGTGAGCAGTCAAGCCGCGTTGACGATTTCCAACTTGACGCTTGCGAACGCATTTTCCGGTTCCGGCGGCGGCGCGGTGGTGGCGTGGTGCAACCATTGCACGCTCAATGTGGATCATGTGACGTTTATCGGTAACCGCTCGAACGGCGGCATACAAGCCGGTGGCGCATTATTCAGCAGTGTCAGCGCGACAACCACGATAACAAATAGCGCGTTCATCAGCAACACCGCACCGAATGGCGGCGCGATTGCAAATTACGGCACGCTCAATGTCACGAACAGCACGTTTATCAGTAACACTGCCAGCAATGGCGCGGCAATCACGAATCAGTACACCGGCACAACGACCATCGTGAACAGCACGCTTGCAAATAATTTCGGAAATAGCGGCGTGCAAACGTCGGGAACCGCCATTACGCTTCGCAACACCATTATCGCAAACACGAGCGGAGCGAATTGTAGCGGCGATGTGATTGACGGTGGTTTCAATTTGCATTTCGGCGGCACAATAACCAACTCGTGTGGCGCGACGATTCCGATGCTCGACCCGGTGTTGGGTGTGCTTGGCAATCACGGCGGCAAGACACAAACGATTGTGCTATTGCCGGCAAGCCCGGCAATCAACGCGATTATCGGCAATGCGAATTGTCCGCTCACCGACCAACGCGATGTGCGGCGCGCGGTTGGCTTGTGGTGCGACATTGGCGCGTACGAAGCCGCATCCATCGTCGGATTCTTTCCGTTCGTGCAAAAATAAATTTCTATTTCCGATTCAACGAGGTGGGCATGAACGACGCGCAATTGATGAAACATTTCGATTTTGACCCAGCCGAACTCCAAATGAATCGGCAGGGACGCTTGTCGCCCAAACAAAAGACACGGCTCGATCAACAAGAACGGAGCGCCAAAGGGTGCAATGTTTTTTTAGGCGTGATTCTTTTGATCGTCGCTCTGATTGGCGTGGGCGCCGCGATTGTGGGCGCGATCGGTTTTTATCAAATCGGTCTTGTGCCGGCGGTGATTTGGGGCGTGGTCTGGGGCGGCATCTGGCCCCTGATCTGGGGTGGTCTGGGCTGGATGAGTGTGAGCCGCGCGTTCGCCAAGATGAGCGTGCAGGTAAAACACGTGCAAGGTCCCATCAACATCATCAAGGCGATCCGGGAATCGCACGACTCGGATAGCAATACCACTTCCGAATACGCCGTCTACGAGTTGCGTGTGGGCGGACGCACGTTCGAAGTTGAAGCGGACACGGCTGACTTGATGATGCAGGGCGAGGTGTACGCAATCCATTACGCGGACATTAACATCGCCGAGAGCGAGGATCCGATTTTGTCGGTCGAGTTGATCGAAGCAAAATAGAATTTGGAGTGTCATTATGAAAACCTGGGTTGCCGTCATTTCCATTCAAATCATTTTAGCGATGCTGTTGTTCTGGGCGAGCACGTGGATTGTCAATTTTCTGACGTCGCTGATGATACTTGATTATGCCCGATGGGGTGTGCCCTTTGTGTTCTTTGAAACCTGGGGACCCTGTCGAGCAGGGATGGGGTGTAGTGCATTTCACGAATGGGCATTGCTCGGTGATGTGGCAATCTGTTACGTTATCAGCGTAATTGCTGTGACCTGGTTCCGGTGGCGAAAACGTTAAATGTGCGGCGCGTACAAAAAAACCTCTCGACCATTTGCCGAGAGGTTTTTGTTTTTTGTAAAATTATTCTAGGGGTGCAACTTGCTACGCCCCCTAGAAATGTTCACTTCAACTCCAAACTCTTGCCATCTACCACGCGCTTGACCATCTCGATGAATTGATCGAGCGGCATCGCCTTGAGGTCTTCGCCCGTGCGGAGACGCACGGCCACCGCATTGGCTTCCGCTTCCTTGTCGCCTGCGACGAGGATGTACGGAATTTTTTGCATCGTCGCGTCGCGGATTTTGGCGTTCATGCGATCCGCGCGCTCGTCAATCTCGACGCGCAGACCCAGGTCGCGCAGTTGTTTGGCAACCTTGCGCACGTACTCCATGTGTCGGTCGGCAATCGGCACGAGCATCACTTGGACTGGCGCGAGCCATGCCGGGAACGCGCCCGCGAAATGTTCGATGAGCACACCCATGAATCGTTCCGTCGAACCTGTGACCGCGCGATGGATCAACACCGGCGTTTTCAGCGAACCGTCCTCGGCGACATACTCGCAACCGAGGCGCGCGGGCTGGATAAAATCTACCTGAATCGTCGAGAGTTGCCATTCGCGACCCAGGACATCGCGCGCGATGAAATCGGCTTTCGGTCCGTAGAACGCGGCTTCACCTTCGGCGACAAAGTACTCGACCTTGTTCGCATCGAGCGAGGCGCGCAGAGCGTTCGTCGCCTTGTTCCACTTTTCATCGTCCTGCACGTACTTGCCGGTCGTGCCGCGCAGAGACAAGCGCACCTTGTAATCCGTGAACGCGTACGTGCTGAGAATTTCGCGAATCAAATTGAGCGCGAGCGTAAACTCGCTTTCGATTTGGTCTTCGGTGCAGAACACGTGACAATCATCTTGTGTGAGCGCGCGCACGCGCGTCAACCCGGACAACTCGCCGCGTTTTTCGTAACGATAGAGCGTCGCGAATTCGGCAAAGCGCAGAGGAAACTCGCGGTACGAGTGCTTGCCGATTTCTTTGAACAGTGTCATGTGGCTGGGGCAGTTCATCGGCTTGAGCCGCAGAACCATGTCTTCGTCCACCATCGGCGGGAACATTGCATCCTGGTAATTGTCATAGTGACCCGATTTGCGATACAGGTCTTCCTTGACCATGTGTCCTGTCCATACGTGCTGATAACCGTACCGCGTCTGCACGTCGCGCACGTACGCTTCCATCAAGTGGCGGATGATTTCGCCTTTGGGCGCGAACAAGGGCAAACCTGGTCCGATGTCATCGGAAAAATAAAACAGGTTGAGTTCGCGACCCAGTTTGCGATGGTCGCGTTTCTTGGCTTCTTCGAGTCGCCACAAATAATCGTCCAGTTCTTTTTTCGTCGCGAATACCGTGCCGTACACGCGCGTGAGCATCGGATTCTTTTCACTGCCGCGCCAGTACGCGCCGGCAATCGAAAGTAGTTTGAACGCATTCGCCTGAATCTGGCTCGTGTTTTCAATGTGCGGACCGCGACACAGGTCAACGAACGTGCCGTGCGTGTACGTCGAGACACTCGTCGCCGCGTTCGCGCCGGCATTGCCATTCTCGTCCACTTCGCCGAGCGCGAGCGCATTGATTTGGTCAACCTTGAACGGCTGGTCGGCGAATTTTTCGCGCGCGGCATCAATGCCGAGTTCATCACGCACGAATGGCGATCTGCTTTTGATAATATCTTTCATCCGCGCTTCGATGATCGGCAAATCGTCCGGCGTCAACGGACGCGGCAGTTGAAAGTCGTAATAAAAACCTTCCTCGATTGCCGGACCGAAACCGAATTTCGTGCCGGGCAAAATTTCCATCACGGCGCTCGCGAGGACGTGCGCCGCCGAATGACGTAATGCGTAAAGTTGATTTTGTTCAGACATGGGAACCTCTCAATGAGCCAATTGTCCAATGAGCCAAACAATAAACCATTGGCTCATTGGTTCATTGATTGAATTGGCTTATTGTTTAGTCTTCTTTTTCCACCGTGTAAAAATCGTTCGACTCGGTGAGCAGGTACGTTTCGAGGTACGCGGTGGCATCGTCGTGTTTCGCGACGCGCACGGCAATGCCGCGATTCGATGCCGCTTCGGTCAGCTCGCCCAACTGCATCAGCGTGCGATTGATCGAGAGCAAGCGAATCAAATGTTCCGCCCAGCGTCCGGCGTACACGCGCCGATTCTCTTCGCCGCGCGTGCCGATCTCCGGCGATTTCACCACGGCGATGTCGTCCGCGCTGATTTCGCCGTCCACCAAAATTTCCGGCGCGCGGAACATGCCAAAGTTGTGATTGTCGTACGGCACGGCAAGTTTTTCGTACGCGGCAATGAGTTGCTCGGCGACCGGCGCGTTCTTGGGTTGCCCGCGTCCGATGTGATTCACGTACGCCGCCATCGCAAATTCCATCGGCGCGACGCGGCAACGCGCCACTTCAACTTTGGCGCGCAAGCACACGTACTTGGGATGCTCGTTGTAGCCCATCACATCAAAGTCCGGCGAGAACCAACCGAACACGGATTTCTCGCGCAGAGGCGAGTTGATGATGATGGAACGCGCGCCCGGTTTCAATCCTTCATCCGAAATTGCGTCGAGGTCTTCGACGCGTGCATAATGATAAACGTCAATGGTTGCCATGATACTCCTTTCGAGATTGGAGGTTGGATGTTGGAAATTGCAAGTTGGATAACGCTTTCCAATTTCCAATTTCCAACATCTAACTTCTAAATAAATTTCTTTGCCACCAACAATTCCGCATTCAATAATGTGCCGCCTGCCGCGCCGCGAATTGTGTTGTGACCCAGGACGATAAATTTGCAATCGAACACACTGCATTCGCGGATG
>CAZPIR010000037.1:14235-14694 GCA_964586085.1 uncultured Anaerolineaceae bacterium
ATCAGATCAGTTGATCTTTCGCATTATGAAACAAATGCATTAATTCCAGCAACTCCACGGAAGTAATCCTTGGTCTTCGTACTTTTGACGATCTTTATTCCAACGGTATAGTTGAACTGTGTAATGACTGTCATTTAATGGAACTCCTTGGGCAAAACGGACAAGAATATCTTGAATATCATTTCCAGTCACGTTTTTTGTTTTCAATTCACCATAATAATAACTGCCCACCAATTCGCCACTAGTACGATCAACCCATTCATGACCATCCCAGGCGAATACATGCCAAGATTTTCCGATTCCAGCCGCATATGCCCAATTCTGTTCAGTAATTATTTCCACTTTTCCATCATCGTTGATGTCATCAATTATACCAATCCAAGCATCATGCTGAGGTGAGGAATGTTGCGTTGGTACGAGGGTTAGAATCCAAGATGAATTTGTCTCCTGAATCAGCGC
>CAZPIR010000038.1:0-14539 GCA_964586085.1 uncultured Anaerolineaceae bacterium
TGTTGTTGTGGGAAACCTGCGATCACTGGCAAAGTTCAAAGGTGTACCGGCATTACTTGCCGCGAATCTTGCAAGTGTTGTCTCCGCCCGAATCATGTGAGGATGTGTATCCCGCGCATCTATTTGAAACTTTGCGTTATATGAATTTCCAAGCGTGGACTCTCAACGAACAGCAACAGGTGCGCGAATTCCTCACGATTGTCACACCCTTGCTGTCTTTCGTCAATGACGATGAACGCAATGAATGGTTGAGGGGTTGCGCAACGCTGTAAAAAAATTGACCGTTTGTTCAATGACGGATGACGGACAACGCAGGGCTACCGTCATCCGTCTTTTGTCCTCCGTCTAATTTCTAATATGTATCAAACCATTCAACTTGAACCAACCGACGATATTGCAACAATTCGCGCGCGCATCGAGAGTGCGGAGCTAAGTTATCTCATTCTCGCTGTTCCGCGTGATTGTCGTGCACTCGCGAATGAACGCGGCTTGCAACTCGTGCGTCGTGCGGCGGAAGATGCCGGCGCGCATGTCGCGCTCGTCGTTCACGACGACGAGGTGCGCGAACGCGCGCAGGCATTGGGCTTTCCGGTTTTCACCTCGCTTGCCAAAGCGCAAAAGACCCGCTGGCAAATGGAACCGCTCTTGTCCGGCAAATGGCAAGATGCGAGCGGCGGTCGTTTGTACGTCGAGCGGAAAGGGCTGGTGCCGAGCGCGCCACCGGAAACGACTGTCGCACCCAGCACGCGTGTCCTGCAAATGGTCAACGAGTATCGTAGCATCATCGTCTCGATTATCGGTGTGTTGATGATACTGTGTGTCGCCGCGTTTTTGCTCGTGCCCGCCGCCAAGGTGCGCATTGTGCCCGCGCCGGTGGCGATTGCCGTGACCGGCGATGTGACGGCGGATTCGTCCGTACCGCAGATTTCTTCTTTAACGCGCACGGTTCCAGCGCGGCGCATCTTGCGCGATGTGACCGGCTCGTCGCAACTGCGCACAACCACGCAACGTCAAGTGCCGAACGCGCCTTCGACCGGCACGGTTACGTTCACGAATCAACGCACCGAAGAAACGGTCCTCCCGCCAAACACGATTGTCAAAACGAGCGCGGGCGTGCCGATTCGTTTCACGACGACGACGACGACGACGATTCCGGCCGGTGTTGGCGCGCGCGCAGATGCGGCGATTCAAGCGATGGAGCCAGGTCCATCGGGCAATGTCAGGGAACTCGCGATTAACACGATTGAGGGTTCGCTCGCGATTGCGGCGCGTGTCATCAACACCAAGCCAACGGTCAGCGGCACAAACAAGCCGGTGCGTGTGGTCACGGCAGACGACAAGAAAAAACTCGAAGCGCAAATGATTCAGCAACTCGTTCAACAGAGCGAGGAACTTGTCAAAGCCGAACTCAAGCCCGGCGAATTTCTCGTGCCCGATTCGATTTTGATTGATCCAACCGATGCGGTGTACGACCGCGCGGTGGACGAACCGGCGGAAGTGCTCAATTTGAAAATGAACGCCTCGGCATTTGCGCTGGCGATCGATCGCGAAGACTTGACGACGATGGTTACGGCGATCATGCAAAAACAAATGCAGGCGAATTATCAATTGTTGCCCGACGGCGTCACGGTTGAAACGCTCAAGGGCGGCAAATATCAAGGCATTGCGTTTCGCATGCCGATGCGCGCAATTGGGTACACCACACCTATCATCGAATCGAGTACTGTGGCGCGTGCGCTTCAAGGGCGGAATGCGGACGATGCCAAAAGTTATCTCGCAAGCAAGTTCGCGGTTTCGCAACCACCCGAAATTGAAATTTCACCCATCGGCTGGAATCGTTTACCGTGGCTGGGTTTTCGCATCGCCGTGTTTGTGGAATTGCCGGTGATGAAAAAATGAGAGTGCTGGGTTTGGATGTGGGCAACCGGCGCATTGGCGTATCGTTTGGCGATACAACCGTCAGCATTGCCACACCCGTGAGCGTAATTACGCGCACCACGCTTGACCAGGACACGCGCGCGCTGAGCGACCTGGTTCGCAAATACGATGCCGAGCAATTGATTGTTGGCTTGCCGCGCAACATGGATGGCTCGCTGGGCGTGCAAGCGCAAGCGGTGATGACGCTTGCGGAACATTTCGCAAACGCACTCCATCTGTCGCAAGCATTTTGGGATGAACGACTGACAACCGTCGCCGCAACGCAACGGCGCAACGAAACCGGCGCACGCGGCAAAAAATCGCGCCAACACCTGGACGCGATGGCGGCGGCCGTGATCCTGCAAGATTATTTGGATTCACAAAGGAATGCAATAGAATGAAGCGAACGATTCGTCGTGTGCTTGCCGCGCTGATGGCAATTGTGCTGTTTGCGTATGTGGCCGGCATGTTTTGGCTTTTATATTCCTGGCTCGCGCCGCCGCGCCAAGTGCCGGATAATTTGCTGGGGCAGTCCAAAACATTTCCCACGCCGGTCTCGCTTGAAGACACTTTGTTGGGGATGCGGCTCGAAAAACGCCAGGAAGAATTGAACGCGCCCGCTTGCGCGGATGACACGCCAATCGCCTTTACGATTTTGCCCGGCGAATTGCCGCGCGATGTAGCGACGCGTTTGCAGAAACAAGGTCTCATCAGGGACGCCGATTTGTTCGTGGACTGGGTCAAGTACGTGCGCGTCGGTACGAAGATTCAAGCCGGCGATTATGTTTTGCGCCGCACGATGCCGATGACCGAATTGGTCGAAGCCCTGCAACACGGTTACGCGCGCACGATCACCATCACGATTCGTCCTGGTTGGCGGATGGAAGAGGTTGCGGATTATCTCGCAACCCTGGGTCTAACCAAATACAACCGGGAACAATTTTTGCAATTGCTCAGGACCGGCAAATTCGATTACGCGTTTTTGCAAGATCGTCCCAAAGGCGCGCCGACGACGCTCGAAGGGTACTTGTTCCCCGAAACGTACAAGGTCCCGTTCGACACGCCGAATGAAACTTTGCTCACCGTGATTCTCGATACGTTCAATGTGCGCGTGGATACCAAGATGCGCCAAAAAGCCGCGTCAGCCAAATTGACCTTGCAAGAAGTGCTCACCCTCGCGTCAATCATCGAACGCGAAGCCGTGGTCGCCGCCGAACGTCCGGTCATTGCGAGCGTGTATTTGAATCGCATCAAAAAGAAAATGTTGCTCCAGTCCGACCCGACCGCGCAGTACGCAATTGGTTATCAAGCCGCTACCAAACAATGGTGGAAATCGCCGGTGACCATCGAAGAACTCACGGCGGCGAAATCGCCGTACAACACTTATCTCAATCCTGGGTTGCCGCCCGCGCCGATTTGCAATCCCAGTCTCGCTTCGATCAATGCCGCGCTCGAACCGGCGCAGACGGATTATTTGTTCTTTTACGCCAAAGGCGATGGCTCGCACGCATTCGCCAAAACGTACGAAGAGCATTTGGCGAACCAACAAAAATTTGGTGGCAAATGAAAATCCTGGTCTTGTCCTGGGAATACCCTCCGCATGTTGTCGGTGGGCTGGGTGTGCATGTGGCGCAACTCGTGCCGGCACTTGCGCGCGCCGGCGCTGAGGTACACGTGGTCACGCCACGTTGGAAGGGTGGGGCGAACGAGCAGGTCATTGAAGGAACGAGTGGACGCGCAATCATTCATCGCGTTGATCCGCCGTTTGGCGGCATGGGCAATTTTTTTGCCGACGCGCGACAGACGAATTTGAATCTGCAGGATTACGCCCACGCGTTATGGGAGCAGGTGGGCGGTTTCGATCTGATCCATGTTCACGATTGGCTCGTCGCTTTTGCCGGTGCGTCGCTCAAGCGGTTACACAAGATTCCATTAGTGGCGACGATTCACGCGACCGAGCGTGGACGCGGGCGCGGCAACCTGGAGAATGAAATCGCCCAAGCCATCAATGGCGCCGAGTGGTGGTTGGCGTACGAAGCATGGCGGGTGATTTGCACGAGCCGGTACATGGTCGGCGAAGTGATGAACTATTTTCAAATTCCCAGCGACAAGATCGAGATTGTGCCGAATGGGGTGGACACGTCGCCGTTTGACGCGCTGGATGGTCAAGACCTGTCCGAGTTTCGCGCACGCTGGACCATGCCGGAAGAACGACTCGTGTTCAATGTCGGGCGTCTGGTGTACGAAAAAGGCGCGCATCTCATCGTCGAAGCCGCGCCGAGTGTGCTCGCTCAAATGCCTCAAGCCAAATTTGTCATTGCCGGTACCGGCGGTTTGAGTGAGCAACTGCACAATCGAGTCCGCGAACTTGGCATTGCGCACAAGGTGAACATTGCCGGTTTTATTACGGACCAAGATCGCGATTGTTTGCTCCGCATCGCCGATGTCGCTGTGTACCCTTCGCTCTACGAGCCGTTCGGCATTGTCGCGCTTGAGGCGATGGCGGCGCATTGTCCGGTCATCGTCAGTTCGGTGGGCGGACTGGGCGAGGTGGTTCAGTTGCACGAGACCGGCATCACCGTTTATCCGAACGACGCGGCGTCGTTGGCGTGGGGTATTTTGCATACGCTTCAACATCCCGACTGGTCGCGCGCGCGCGCGGAAAACGCGTACCGCTTGGTGCAAACCGAGTATAACTGGCGACGCGTGGCGGAGATGACGCTCCACGTGTACGCGCGTGTGATTCAGGAACGTGCAAGTGTAGATTGGTAGAGAGAAAGTGAGGCAAACTTTGCCCCACTTTTTTTCAAAAGTAAATATAATTTATCTTTTCTCTGTTGCTTTTTGCCTCCGCTTCTGCAACTATATAGCCAACGAATTATGGCGGGAGGCAATGGTGAACTTTACAGACAGGTGGCTTGTGTGCACATCGTGCGGTCAAGAATTTTTGTGGGATGCCGGCGAACAATCGTGGTTTTACCTCAATCGTTTCAAAAATGTCCCGCGTCATTGCAAGATATGTCGCGACCAACGCAAAAAACCGTCGCGTCCCTCGTGGTTGCGCCCGGCTTCATCCCCAATTGGGCGTTAAGCGTGTGCGTAATTTGACCCGGTGTGCGAGTTGTGTTATAACCCTGCCACCGTGTCGACAGAGCAGAGTAGAGCACGTGCCGGAATCTAGAGAGTCGTCTCGCGGCTGAAAAGACGACCCGCACGTGACATCGAACGACAACTCTTGAGCGGAATGGCTTGCTCCCTTTATCGAGCATCAAGGCGACAGCGCAGTTGCAAAGAAAGGTGGCACCACGAGTTCCCCTCGTCCTTTCACAGGACGGGGGGATTTTTATTTTCCCAAAGGAGACACGATGCAACGAATTCGCACCACCCAATTACACGAGCACATCGGCGAGCGAGTCAGACTGGCGGGTTGGATGCACCGACTGCGCGCACTCGGCAAGATCAATTTTCTGTTGGTGCGCGATGGCTTTGGCATTGCGCAGGCAATGACCCAGGATACGAGCGTGCTTGCCGCGTTGCATAATTTGCAAAACGAGACTGTTGTCCAGGTCGAGGGTGTGGTGGCGGTCGAGCCGCAAGCGCCGAATGGCGTCGAACTGCACGACATTGTGGTGAATGTGCTCACGCCGGTCACCCAAGTGCCGCCCTTGCCGCTCAACAAATCGGTTGTCCACGCATCGCTCGATGTGTTTCTCGACCACGCGACCGTTGCCCTGCGTCATCCCAAACGCCGCGCGCGCTTTCGTCTCGCCGCCGGGGTGATGGGCGCGTTCCGCGAGTATCTGACCGACGAGGGCTTTACCGAAATTCAATCGCCCAAGCTCGTTGCGTCCGCAACCGAGAGCGGCGCGAATGTGTTCGCGGTGGATTACTTTGGACAAAAAGCGTACCTCGCGCAGTCGCCGCAATTTTACAAACAGATCATGGTCGGTGTGTTTGAACGCGTCTTTGAAGTTGCGCCGGTCTTTCGCGCCGAGCCACACGACACGACACGACACGTCAACGAGTACGTGAGTCTCGATGTTGAATTTGGTTTAATCGAAAATCATTTTACCGTGATGCGTTTGCTCAACACCTTGATTCGCCAAATTCTCACACGGCTCGGCGAACGTTATGCCGCCGAATTGCAATTGCTCGAAGTGAAAATGCCCGACGCGCCGGACACTTTTCCGCACATTCATTTCCGCGACGCGCAACAATTGATTTTCGATTTGCACGGCGAAGATTGTCGCGGCGAACCTGACCTCGCGCCGCAACACGAACGCTGGCTTGGCGAGTGGGCGCGCGAAAAATTCAATTCCGATTTTCTGTTCGTCGTCGGCTATCCGATGGTCAAGCGACCGTTTTACACTCATCCGGACAAGAGCGACGAAAAATATTCCAACTCGTTCGACCTGCTGTTTCGCGGCACCGAGTTGGTGACCGGCGGGCAACGTTTGAATTTGTACGCCGATTATCTTGCCGCACTCGCGCGCGCAAAATATCCGCTCGAACCGTTCACATACTATCTCGAAGCGATGAAGCATGGGATGCCGCCGCACGGCGGTTTTGCGATTGGGCTGGAACGTTTCATCATGCAGTTGTGCGGGCTGAACAATTTGCGCGAGGCAACCTTGTTTCCACGCGACCTGAAACGGTTGACGCCATAATGAATCCAGGCATTGAAATTCGTCCCATCCCGGCGGAACAAACCCGCGGACTGCGCCAGGCGATTTTGCGTCCGCATCAAACTGTGCAAGCCCAGGTTTATGCGGCGGACGATGCGCCGGATACTTGGCACGCCGGCGCATTTCGCGGCGACGAACTCGTTGGCATCGCAACGATTTTTCACGAACCCGCGCCGGGCGATCACAATCCGCGCGCGTGGCGCTTGCGTGGCATGGCAACGATTGCCTCAATGCGTCGTCAAGGTGTGGGTCGCGCGCTCATCGAATTTTGCGTCGCGCACATTCGCGCGCACCACGGCGATGAGTTGTGGTGTAACGGACGCACCTCCGCGCGCGAGTTTTACGAGACGCTGGGTTTTAGCGCAGTCGGTGACGAATTTGACACACCTGATTCGGGTGCGCATTTTGTGTTCCGCCGACGGATTGAATAGCGTAAAAAAATCGAGCGTCCACCGATTATGTGGACGCTCGTTCGTTTTATGAACCAGGCTCAAGCCATGAATTCGCGTTTGCCTTGTTGCAACAACTCGTCAATTTCGGCGCTGGCTTCGTTGGGTGTTACACCCAACGCCGCCGCCCATTCTTGCTCCAATTTTTCGCGCGCTTTGCGAAGTGCAACCACATCAACCTGGGTTAGGCGTTTGCTCCAGCCGCGCGCGGTCAGATCGCGCACGATTTGACACACGAATTGCAACGAACCATTTTTGAGTTGACTCGAAATGACCGTACGGCGTTTGGTGTGATCGCTGTCGAGGTTGAGCGGGCGACTTTTGAGGAGCGTGCGATAACGCGCCAATTCGCGTTTGGTCGTGACGTGCCGTAGTCCAATCGTGGCGTGCGCTTCGACGGGAACCCAGACGGTGCTGTTGCCAATCGTAATTTCATAATAGGTGCGTCCAGCGTTGTTCAAAAATTGTCCGTCTGAAATGGCTACCACTTGACCAACCCCATAAATTGGGTGAAACACCGCATCGCCGATTTGAAATTCCATGCCCGCTCCTCACGCCCAAAAAACAACAATGCCATCATCCCATAAAAGGTTGACGGCAAAATAATTGCTCAATCCCGTTACGTTATTGATTAGATTATACCATAGTTTGCCCCGCGATGCACATAACCCATTTGCCAATCTCGCACAAATCAATAGAATAAGCGCATCATGTTTTTGAAACGGTTTTTCTATCACGTGGTCTGGTTTGCCGCGTTGTGGGTCCTCGTTGCGTGCATGCCAAGCCAATTGCCTCAAGCTGATTCGGTCGAACCAACCCCGGCGATTACACGCATTGCCGTCATCACCACGGCGACGCCTGCCGTATCGCCCACCCCATTCTCGACGACGATTATCGAACGCTACACCGTGCGCAACGGCGACACCCTCGGCGGCATTTCCCTGCGTTACGACATCGCGCTCGAAGAGTTGATGCAACTCAACAACCTCACCAATCCCAACGCACTCAAGGTGGGACAGTCGCTCAAGATCAAACTGCAAGTGCCGCGCCTTGCGCCGGGCGAAAAACTCTTGCCCGATAGCGAAGTCGTTTACAGCCCGGCGTATGTCGGGTTCGATGTAACGGCCATCGCGAATCAGCACAACGGTTACCTCGCAACATACCGCGAAAAAGTCGAAGGCGATTTGCTCACCGGCGCGCAAATCATTCAACTCGTCGCCGAACGGTACAGCGTCGGACCGCGCGTTTTGCTCGCGCTTCTCGAATTCCAAAGCGGCTGGGTCACAAGTTCATCGCCGACGCAACAGCAAATCACGTATCCGATGGGACACGTTGACGCAATTCGCCAAGGTCTGTTTTATCAAGCGAGCTGGGTTGCCAACCATCTCAACGAAGGATACTATGGGTCGATTTCCAAACGACTCGCCGCGTACCGCTTCAAAGATCGTTCGCGCGCGCGCGTCGTGCCCACGCTCAATCCTGGGACGGTTGCTTTGCAAAACTTGCTTGCGTATGATGCCTCCTGGGAATTGTTTCAACAACAACTCGCGCCCGATGGTTTTATGGCGACGTACCGCAAATTGTTTGGCGATCCCATGTCGCGCGCCATCGAACCACTCGTACCGCCGGATTTGAAACAGCCGACCATGCGCTTGCCCTGGAACGACGGCGAAATGTGGTACTATACCGGTGGACCGCATGGTGGCTGGGGCGATCTCTCGGCGTGGGCGGCGATTGATTTCGCGCCCAAGGATACGCCGAACAGTTGCCTTGCCTCGCGCTTGTGGTCGGTGGCAGTTGCGCCGGGCAAAGTGATTCGTGTCGAGCGCGGGCGCGTGATGCTCTCGTTGAGCAACCAGGATTTTCAAGGTGTGGGTTGGGCGGTGTTGTATTTGCACATCGGCACGAATGGGCGCGTCAATCCTGGGACGACTATGACTACCGGCGACCGCATCGGGCATCCGTCGTGCGAGGGCGGCGAATCGGAAGCGACGCACGTGCATATCGCGCGATTGTACAATGGGCAATGGATTGGCGTGGACGCAATGCCGTTCGTTTTATCCGGTTGGAATGCGGTGGTCGGGGTGCAAGAGTACGAGGGCACGATCAAGCGCAGCAACGAAACGCGCGAGGCGTGCAACTGCCGCGATGATCCCAAGAATGGCATTGTGGCAGATCCGGTGAAATAGCGACCACAGAAGAATTGCGGCGGTCGGTCGTCGCTTGAAGGAGGAACGATGGACGCAAAAATGGTAACAACGGCATTTGGGTTTGAAGGTTATCGCATCGCCAAACATCTTGGCGTCGTGCGCGGAATTACGGTGCGCTCGCGCAGTGTGCTTGGCAACATGGTTGGCGGTATCCAATCTATTTTTGGCGGCAACATTACGATCTACACCGAACTGTGCGAGCACGCGCGCGCCGAGGCGTTCGACCTGATGATTCAGCACGCCGGCGAAATGGGCGCGAATGCGACTATCGGAATGCATTACGACGCGCACGAAGTGACGGAGGGCATCACCGAAGTATTGGCGTACGGCACGGCGGTTATCGTGGAGCATGTTTGACCGTGATGAATTTTCCGCCGCCGCTACTCACCTCCGAACCCAACTCATTCGCGCAAGAGACGTTGCGCAAACGCATCCCGCGCATCGTGGACGACACGCTTGCCACAAATTCATTTTCGCCGGATAGTGTAAATGCGTTACGCATTTTGCGCGACGAAATCACGCACGGAAAAATCCAACCGCTCACCGAAAATGCGCCGGACGCGGCGCTGTGGAACGAATCGGCACGCGCGTATCTGGGGCGTTCATGGCTCGACGTGCCTTGGTTTTGGGCCGAGTTTTATTTTTTCCGACGCGTGCTTGAGGCGACCCGTTTTTTTCAGCCGGGCGAAAATTATCAGCGCGACCCATTTGCAAATTTGAAACGTCGCGAACTTGATGCCGCGCTCGGCGCTTTGCCGACGACCCTCGACAATTTGCCGGCATCGCCAGCGGATGCGTTCGAGACCTTATTTCACGCGGCGTTATGGGGCAATCGCGCCGACCTGAGCATGTTTAGCGCGCATGGTGTCGCCGCGATGCGTGAGCGGCGCGAGAACGAACGCGAGTTTTTGATTGTGGATGACACGGCGCGTACGTGGGAACATTTGCAAGCATGTGTCGCGCGGGTGGATTTCATCTGCGACAATGTGGGCGTCGAAATCGCGCACGACCTTGCGCTCGCCGATTTTCTTTTGCGCGAAAAGTTGGCGGCGCAAGCCGTGATGCATCTCAAGCCGCAACCGATGTACGTATCGGATGCGCTGATTCACGATGTTGAACAGACGCTCGACGCGTTCGCCAAAGCGGAAGCATCCAGCGTGCGCGAATTGTCCACGCGCTTGAATCATGCGCGCGCGCAAGCGCGCTTGGAGTTGACGACGCATCCCTTCTGGGCGTTGGGAAAATTCTTTTTCGAAATGCCGGAGGATTTGCGTGCGACGCTCGCGCCCGCACACCTCATTGTTTGCAAGGGCGACGCGAATTACCGGCGACTCGTCGGCGATTTTCACTGGGAGCCAACGACCTCGTTTACCCAGGCGACCGCGCACATGCCCTCGTCGTTCGTCGCCGTGCGCACGAACAAAGCGCCGCTCATCCTGGGTCTGCCCCAGGGATGCGCCGAAACGCTCACGACCCAGGATGCGGGTTGGATGACGAATGGCAAGCGCGGCGTGATTCAATTTAATCCAATCAGAACAGATGGTCTAGCAACATAGAGCAACAGCGAGCAAAATGGGTTATCCCACAGTATCCCACACATATCCCACATGCAATTGAGCAAGACCGAGCCGCACGTATCAACGTATTAAAAAACCAGGTTCCTTCAAGAAACCTGGTTTTTTGTTCCGCTCCACTTTACTTGCGCCGCATTAGCCACGCGAAAAACGCGAACGTGCTGATCAGGACGGGAACCCACGCAAACCCACCTGGGTCGAATGCGCCACTGCCGATGCAGACCGGTCGAATGCGTATCACCGGTACGTTATCGGTGGAAGACAAAATTTGTTGATCGCTCGCCGTGCGCGGATTGTACCCGTACGCAAAGCCGGCAAATCCGCCGTTGATAAGCACCTGCCGAATTGCGCGTAGGCGAATACTACCATCGTCAACCTGTTCTGCGATTCCGGCAAGTGTGCCGCCCGGCATCAGCATTTCAATGCGCGGTTGTGCGACAAGGTTACGATACCAATCACTCACCTTGCCAAAACCGGCAATGCAAAACACAGCACCATCCAGGATTGCATAATTCACCGGCGCGTAGCGCACCTTGCCGGATTTTCGCCCCATCACTTTTAACACCATAATGTATCCGCCGAACGGCGTGCCCAGCCACGCGCCAAAACCCAGGCGAAACATTGGAACCATAAAATACTTGTTCAAGTACGTGAATGCTTTGCGAAGTTGAGTTTCCATTTTTCCTCACGTGAAAAAAGAATAGGAGAGTGGGTGAGTGGGAGAGCGGGGGATGTTTCTCCCCGTCTCCCTTTCTCCCGCTCTCCCTTTCACTACAAGTGAAATTGTTACGACGAACTAACCGCGATAGCACAACACCGGCTCACGCGCGGCTTTAACATCATCCAAGCGTGTGACGGGCGCAGTGTGCGGTGCGGTCTTGACCAGTTCGGGATTCGTGCGGGCTTCTTCCGCGATTTTGAGGAGCGTGTCCGCAAACTCGTCGAGCGATTCTTTCGATTGCGTTTCAGTCGGCTCGATCATAATGCACTCGGGCACGATGAGCGGAAAGTAAATCGTCGGCGGATAGAATCCGTAATCTTCGATGCGTTTGGCAATGTCGAGTGTGTGTACGCCGTATTTTTCGACGAACGGTGTGCCGGTCAACACAAACTCGTGCTTGCACGGGCGATTGCCGAACGGCGCGCTGTACGTGTCGCGCAATTTCGCTAATAAGTAGTTCGCATTGAGCACGGCATTCTCCGCGATTTCGGCGATGTGCTCTTTGCCGAACGCGCGAATGTAGACGTACGCGCGCACGAGCGCGAGGAAATTGCCATAGAACGCCTTGACGCGTCCGATGGATTTTTTGGGCATTGCGAATTCGTACCGTTTGCCTTTTTTCACGACGATAGGACCAGGCAAGAATTGCGCGAGGTCTTTGCGAACCATCACGGCGCCTGCTCCAGGTCCGCCGCCGCCGTGCGGTACACTGAACGTCTTGTGCAAGTTGCTGTGCATCACGTCAATGCCCAGGTCGCCGGGACGCGCGACGCCAACAATCGCGTTCAGGTTCGCGCCGTCGCCGTAGACCAAGCCGCCGGCATCGTGAACGATCTGACATGCTTCCTGGATGTTCTCTTCAAACAAGCCGAGCGTGTTGGGATTCGTGATCATCAAGCCGACGGTTTCGCTGTCGGCAAGTTGGCGCAAGGCGTCGAGGTCAATGTTGCCGCGCGCGTCCGATTTCACGTGGACGATCTCGAAACCGGTCATCGAGCCGGTCGCGGGATTCGTGCCGTGCGACGAATCGGGTACGAGAACTTTGTGGCGTTTGAAATCTTGGCGTGCTTGATGATACGCGCGGATGACGAGCACGCCGGTCAATTCACCTTGCGCGCCCGCCGCCGGTTGCAACGTTGTGCCGGGCAAACCGGAAATTTCGCCGAGCATCGCTTGCAAATCGTACAGCAATTCGAGCGCGCCTTGCACATCGTCGGTGTGTTGGTACGGATGCACCTGGGCGAACCCGCGCAGTTTGACCGCTTCCTCGTTGATCTTGGGATTGTACTTCATCGTGCACGAGCCGAGTGGATAGATGCCCAGGTCAACGCAATAATTTTTTGTCGAGAGTCGGGTAAAGTGGCGGACGACATCCACTTCGGAAACTTCCGGCAATTTCAATTCGTCGCGCAACATTGATTTGGGCAATTCGGTCGTGGGCACATCACACGCGGGCAACGCCGTGCCCATGCGTCCAGTCGAACCCAGTTCGTAGATGATCGGTTCGGGCTTATTTGCTACGATACTCATTTTCGTGCTCCTTTGCGCTTGCTCTTGGCTTCGTTCAATGCCGCGACGAATCCATCAATTTGTTCCTTGGTGTTCATCTCGGTCACGGCGACGAGCATCGCGTTGCCCAGGTGTGGATAATCTTTCGAGAGGTCATACCCGCCGACGATTTTCTTTTCGCGGAGGATCGCATTGATTTCAGCGACCGGGCGCGGGCACTCGACGACGAACTCGTTGAAAAATTCTTGCTTGAGATTCACGCGATAGCCGACGAGGTGATTGATTTTGCGCGCGGCATAGTGTGCCTTGTGATAGCACAACTCGGCGATTTGGCGCAAGCCCGTTTTGCCCACCGTCGAAAGATACACGCACGCGGCAAGCGCATTCAATGCCTGGTTCGAGCAGATATTCGACGTGGCTTTTTCGCGGCGAATGTGTTGCTCGCGCGCTTGAAGCGTCAGCACAAATCCGCGCCGTCCTTGCGTGTCGGTTGTTTGTCCGACGAGGCGACCCGCCATCCGGCGAATGAATTCTTTTTTCGTCGCAAACACACCCAGGTATGGTCCGCCGAACGCGATGGGGTTGCCGAGCGATTGTCCTTCGGCGACGACGACATCCGCGCCGTACTCGGCGGGCGGTTGATACATGCCGAGTGAAATCGGGTACGCGCTGACGATGAACAACGCGCCAGCCGCGTGCACGCGCTCTGCCGCCGCTTTCAAATCGCGCATGTGACCCAGAAAGTCCGGGTTCGCCACAATCACGCACGCGGTCTTGTCGTCGAGATGCTGGTCGAGCACTTGCTCAAAGGTTTTGCTCGTGTCTTCGTCGCCGACAATTTCCACATCTTGCCCGACGAGGTACGTGCGAATCGTCGCGCGATATTCGGGATGCAAGGTCGGGCATACGATCACTTTGTCGCGTCGCGTTTGATTGATGGCGAGGATCGCGCCTTCGGCGGCGGCAGTTGCGCCGTCATAGTGCGACGCGTTCGCCGCGTCCATGCCCGTCAACGCGCAAATCATGGACTGGTATTCGAAAATCGTTTGCAGTGTGCCTTGACTGATTTCGGCTTGGTACGGTGTGTACGCTGTGTAAAACTCGGTGCGAAAAACCAGGTGCGGCACGGTTGCCGGAATGAAATGATTGTACGCGCCCGCGCCGAGAAAGCACGTGTTCTCGACCAGGTTTTCGTTCTTGAGTGTGAGCCGCGCAATCTCGCGCGAGAGTTCGAGTTCCGAGAGCGCACGCGGCAAATTGAGTTTCGGATATTTGACCGAAGCAGGGACATCGCTGAACAATGCGTCAATCGAATCTACACCAATTGTCTTGAGCATGGCCGCGCGGTCTGCCTCGGTGTTGGGAATATATTGATGAGCCATTCTTACTCCGTATTCGGTGAACAGTATTCAGTAATTCACTGAATACTGATTAGTGAATCTCACCCGCTTCGATTTTTTTCTGATACGTCGCC
>CAZPIR010000039.1:0-14533 GCA_964586085.1 uncultured Anaerolineaceae bacterium
TTTCGACGTGACCACTCGCGACCCAGACATTGGGGTTCATGATGATTGCCGCGTTCACGCCGACATTGTCGTCGCGGTCTTGCACCATCGCCTTCCACCACGCACGCTTGATATTATTTTTCAGTTCGACGCCGAGCGGACCGTAATCCCAAAAGCCGCCGATGCCGCCGTACACCTCGGAACCTTGAAAAACAAACCCACGTCGTTTACACAGTGAGACAATCGTTTCCATGTCTGGCATAGTCATCTACCTCTATTTTGCAATTTCAATGTATTTAAAAACTCGATGCTCTTTAGATTGCGTTCCAAGTGATGCGCGATGTAGCGATACATCAACAACTCGACCTGGTTTTGCTCATCTGCGTTCAAGCGCACCGCGCGCACGGTTGCCCACTCGCGCGTTTGCAAGTACCGCAAAATTTTCAATACGCCGAGCGAGATTGGTTGCGCATCACGCGTGTGCTCGCGATGGATTGCCGCGCAATCGGGATCGAGCACGCCGCCGGCTTCTGCGCTAAAGAAATTATCAATCGGCTCGATTGGCTTGCCGCAATTCACACAGGTAAACAACTGCGGACGATAACCCACATGGGTGAGCAGTTGCAATTCAAAATATCGTGCGAGCAATCCTGGGTTGGTCGCCGGCTCGCCGAGCCAGCCCAGCGCATTTTTGAATAGGTCGAACAGTTCGGCGTTCTCAATTGCTTCTTCGACAAACTGGTCAATCAACTCGGCGAGATAGTACGCATAACTCACGCGGTCGAGATTGTCGCGCAAAGGCATGTACGCGTCGAGCGTATCGGCTTGAGTGATCAAATCGAGCTGTCTGCCTTTGGCGATTTGTAATGCGCAATGTGTGAACAACTCGACATGCCCGCCCTTGCGACTTTTGGTCTTGCGCACGCCCTTGGCAACGACGCGCAACTTGCCGCGATCCGGCGTGTAAAGGGTCAACAGCCGATCCGCTTCGCCGGTGTCCGTGCGTTTCAGGACGATGGCTTGAACACGATATAGTCGCTCTCGCATACTTTGTCCTCACAAGCCGCGACATTATACCACAACGTGCCTGAGACAAAAAAAGCGGGACGTGCCCGCTAGAACAAATCCATGACCCGTCCCCAGAAATTTTCCTCGCGCAACGCCAACCGCCGAATTGCTTTGCTGGCATCGGCAAACCCGGCGCGATGCTTTTCCTCCGAAATGCGTTTGAGCAACGCCGCAAATGCGCTCCACTCGTCCGCGATTTCGGTCATCGTTTCCGCGAGATGCGCGCCGCGCAGTAATTCGTCGCGTGCTTGCGCCTCGCGCAAAAACGCGGCGTACAGGGTGCGAAATGCGCCGCCGCCGGTGCCGCGTTTTTCGATGATTTGGTACGCGAATCGCGCGCACCATTCCCAATCCGATGCCTCGCCCCAACTTTCAAAATCCTCCGCGAGTGTTTCCATGCCCATCACCGCGAGATGCGGCGCGTGATCCAAATTCATCGCGAGCGCATTGTCGCGCAATGCCGCGCGCGTCGCGTCCACGAGTGGAACGCGCGGAGGCGATGCGTGAATGACGAGCCAGTTATCCTGTACGGGTTTGGTTGCGCCGCGTGTGTCGAGCGCGGCGAGCAGAGCGGGGTATGCAATTTCTTGCAAGCCGGGAAAATGAGTGTCGGCGAGAAAAGCAATCGCGTGCGCGTCGTCGTAGCCGGCGAGCACGATGCGATGACCCGGGAATGAGGTGCGCGTTTGATAGTACGGCAGTTGATTCAATTCAACGGTAAGCATGACCGGCGTGCCTGCCTCAATCTGCGCGCGCGCGATTTGCCACAACACGTGCGGATCAGTTTCGATGCCGCTCGCGTAATCGAGACCCAAGTGCTCGCAAAAATCTTGTTCGAGTGTTGGCGTGCGCCCGTAAAAGATTTTGGATGGCGTTGTGCGTGTGTTGGCAAAATAGGCAAAGTTCAGGCCACTGCCCAGCCCAAAACACATCGCCTCGCTCAGGTCGAGACCGATGTGATGGGTGAGGTCGCGGAGCGCAGTTGAACCGCAGTGAACGCCGGGATGATGAGTCAAGTTGGTTTGCATGGGGTTGATTGTACTCAAAAGAGACGAGGAGACAAGGTGAATGGGGGAATGGGAGAATAGGTGTGCAATCCCCAGGTCTCCCTCTCTCCCATTCTCCCGCTCTCACTTTAATCCGCGTGGTCCACGTTCCATTTTTACGTGACAAAATTCGCACTGAGGAAAAATCACGTTGCGAAATTGAAACGCCGTGCGTTCGTCGCCGAGCCGATGCGACAAATGACAATCGGTGCACCGCATGAACGGCGGCGATTCGTTCAGCTCAAAATATTTGTTGTGAAAGTGATTGTTGAACCCAGGTTTGCGAATCGCGTCCGCATGACATTTTGTGCACGCCTCATTCTGAAGCGGCACAATGATTTTGGCGGGCTGGGTTGCGATGCCGGTGTAATGTTTGAGCGCGTTCCAGCCGGCAAACGCAATCACCGTTGCGCGTCCGCGCACGCCTTCGCCGATGTGACAATCAATGCATCGCACGTTGTCTTTGCGATGATGAAATGCGGCAAGGTCGTCCGCCGGTTTCTGCTCAGCGGACTGAAAGCGCGCGAGATAATCAGTTTCGGGTTGTGTATGACACGACGCGCAAAATTGGTTGTCCTGTTCTTGGTACGAAATCCAGCCCACACCGCCGACGAATGCACATAGCATCGTCAACAGGGTTAGCGCAATAATTTTCCAAAGCATCGTGCCGACCTAGCCGCGAAATTCAAGCACAATCGAATGGATTTTGTTCGAACCATTCGGGAACGTATCGCCGAACATCGTGGGTTTGTCACTGCGCGTTTGCGCTGTGCCGGCATTTGTCGTCACGCGTACTGAGACTTTATGTTTGCCGGGCATTGGCGCCGGTCCCGTCCATTCCCAGGTTGTCCACGCCAACGGCGAAGGTCCGCGCGTGAGTTTTGTCATTTGCCAATCATTACGGTCATCCCACACAATTTCGATTTGAGCGATGCCATCCTCGCCGCTGAACGCAATGCCAGACAGCGTGATGGTTGAGGTTGTCACGATGGCATTGTCGAGCGGCGCATCAATGCGCGAAGTGGGCAGAAGGAATGCATCGTGCGACCAGCGTTGCTTTTCCCAAAAGCCGCGATACAAACTGTCCACGAGCGTGATGGTTTGGATCCACTTGGGTTGTTTCATCCCGAATCGTCCAGCCCACAAACAGCGCAACGGCGCGCCGTGCTCAATCGGCAAAGGTTCGCCGTTCATTTCGTAGACGAGCAAGGAATTTTCGTGCTGACCCAGGTCGAGTGGAATGCCGGTGTCAAAGCCGTCAAAAGCTTGGAGTTTGATGTGCTGTGCGCTGGGCTGGACGCCGGCTCGCGCGAGCAAATCTTTCAAGCGCACGCCTTTCCACACTGCGTTCGCCATCAAATCGCCGCCGACCGGATTCGAGATGCAAGCCAGCGTGCGCATCTCGATCACTGCCGGCATTGCTTTGAGGTCGTCAAGTGCCAGTGCGAGCGGCTGGTCTACCAAGCCGGTGATTGTCAGTTTCCAATCGTTCGGAATTTTAAAAGGGTCGTTCCCGTACGACAAAGAGAAAAAATCCTGGGTGGATGTAATCGGCACAGCGCGGGAGGTCAAAAAATCCGGCGTAGCGGTTGGTGTGATTGTCGGCGTCGCGACCGAATTGGCGGTGACGCTTAACAGTGCGACCGTGCTTTGACACGCGGCGAGCGTGATGCCGCTCGCGCTCAATGCCAACATTCGCAGAAAATCGCGGCGCGTCCAAAATGGGCTTGTCATGGTTCTCTCTTTCGCGGGGCGCAAATCGCATCGCGCCCGCCATTATTTTATCCGAGAATGCTTGCTGTACGCTCATCCAAATGCTAAAGAAACCGTTAATCCTCGCGTAAAAAATGGGTCAGCAGGTACTTGACACAGAACAATTGTTCATGCTATAATGCGGACAAATGTTCCAGTGCGGAACGTGCGCCATTTGGAGGTCAACTATGGCTCTCTCGGAACGACAGCAACGCATGTTCGAGTTCATTACTAGATTCTCGCGCGAAAAAGGACGACCGCCGACGATTCGTGAGATCGGCACGCAGGTGGGCATTTCGTCCACCTCGGTCGTGAATTATAATCTGAACATCCTTCAGCGCGAAGGATTTATCCAGCGCGAAAAAGAAGTTTCGCGTGGATTGCGCGTGGTCATCCCCGGCGCGAAAACGCTCGCTGATGCGGCGAACTTTGTGCAGATCCCTCTGCTCGGCAAGATTGCCGCCGGTCATCCGATGCCGGTGCCTGAGACCGGCTTTTCGCCGTACGAGGGTGAGGTCATTACGCTCACGCGCGATTTGATCCAGGACCAGGAAGGCTTGTTCGCGCTCCAGGTCAAGGGCAACTCGATGATTGACGCGCTCATCAACGACGGCGATATTGTCGTGATGAAAAAAGTCGAGACTGCGCAAAACGGCGACATGTGCGCGGTGTGGTTGAAGGAAGAAAAGGAAACGACGCTCAAACGCATCTATCGCGAAAATCGCCGCATTCGCCTGCAACCGATGAATCCGACGATGAAAGCATTCTATGCGCGCGCGGACAATGTGCAAGTGCAGGGCAAAGTTGTCCTCGTCGTGCGGCAACTCCAGCGTCAACCAGCTTGAATCACCAACGCGACGGCATCTCACCGTCGCGTTGCTTTTTTTATTGCACCCAAAATTTAAGCGTACATGCTTGACAAGAACACTTGTTCTGATTATAATCTAATCACGAACAGGTGTTCTGTTTTGTTGGAGGGTCGCAAGTGAATCTCAAACCCTGCCCGTATCGTCAGGTGGATGACGAAGGACATATTCTGTGTGATAAGGTGAAAACCGGCGAGCGCGAAGTGACGCCGAACATTTGCCGTGTGTGTCCGGTTAGCGCGATCAACTGCGCGCATTTGCGTAGCACACTTGATCATCAATCGCGCCCGCCGATCACCGTGCGCTGGGGCAACGGCAAATCTTCAGTGCTCGACGATGCCGAGCCGACGATCACGCTGGGGCGCGCGGCGTGCGCGCAAAAAGTGATTCCGATTCATTCGCCACGCGATTGTGCGGGATGCCCTCTGCGCCAACCTCTGCCCGAAGTTATTACGCCCACACGCGCAACGAGTGAACGGCGTGCGCGCGCGGCGAGTATGCCGGCTCCGGTGCCGGTTGCACGCATCGAACCTCCGCCCCCACCCCCGCCACCCGCCGCCGAAGTGGCGCGCCAAAGTGTCGTCGCACAAAAAATTATTCAACTGCAAGAGTGGCTCGCGAATCAGAAAAACGTCAAGCCACACGACGACGAAGAAGAAAATGTCGTCGCGCCCATCGTCCTCTCCAAACCCGCGCCACGGCGCATCGAAGAACGGCGTGCGGGATGGACAGATTGAATTTTGGAATTTGGAATTTCGATTTTCGATTTGAAAATCCAAAATCCGAAATCTAAAATCCGAAATCTAAAATGGATAATCGTTTGTTGAACCTTCAAGCCGATAAAATCGAATCGGTGCTGATCGCGCACAAAGCGCCAGCGCGCGTGTGGGGTGGACGCCTCACGCCGCGCACGGTGCAGTTTCATCTTGCGCCAACCGCATCCACCAAATTAAACCGGCTCGAAGCGCTCACCGAGGAGGTCGCCTTGGCACTCGGAGTTTCAAACGCGCGGCTCACGCGCACGAACGGCACGCTATCCTTGGAAGTGCCACGCACCGATTCGCGTTTTGTCACGCTTGCCGAATTGGAAACGCAACTCGAACGTGATGACACCACGCGCCGCGCGCTCGCCTGCGCTGGCACCGCTGTCCTGGGTCTCGACAGCGAGGGTGTGCCTTTGTTGTTGCGATTGTCCTCGCCCGATGTGGCGCACGTGCTCATCGCCGGCACGACCGGCAGTGGCAAGACCGAACTGGCGCGCACGATCATCGCCTCGTTGACCCAGCATCAAAAACCGCGCGATCTGCAAATTGCTTTGTTCGATCCGAAACGGTACGGACTCGCGCCGTTTGCGAATATGCCGCATTTGCTATTTCCGCTCGTCGCCGATGCGGCAGAAACCACCGCGCGTATGAATTATCTCGTCGCCGAAATGGAACGCCGTGACCGCGACCCGCTTCACATTACCCGCCCGCGCATTGTGATTGTGATTGACGAACTCGCGGATGCTCTGCAGACCGGCGGCGCGCCGCTCGAAGCCGCGCTCACACGTCTCGTGCAACGCGGACGCGGCGCGGGTGTGTCGGTGATTGCGTGCACGCAAAAGCCAACGGCGAGCGCAGTTGGCACGCTCATCAAAGCGAATTTTCCGGTGCGATTAGTCGGGCGCGTGGCGAGTTCCGAAGATGCGCGGGTTGCCGCTGGCATCGGCGGCACCGGCGCTGAGAAATTAGCCGGGCGTGGTGATTTTGTGCTCATCGCCGGCGGCCAAACGATTCGTTTTCAAGCCGCCCAAGTGCGCGGCGATGAATCGGCGCGCAAAAATGTTTCGTTCGCCCCCGCCGTCGCTCACGCGCCAATCCTGGGTCGGGTGCTGGGAGGATTACGGCGAGTGAAATGAATGAGTATCAACCCAGGATCGAAAAAGATTGGTTGAGGAATGCGGGTTTGCTGGTCGCGCTCGTGTTTGCAGTGACGATGGCGATTATGATTGGCAATCGTTTGTCAAACGAGGCGATGGCGGTGTTGGTCGGCGCGTTGTGCGGCATCAGCGCGACCTTGCCGGTGAGTCTCGCGTTGCTCGTGGCCATCAACAAGAATTGGGGACGTCCGCAGCCGCATCGTGAAGAATACGAGCCGCGTCCGCCACAACCGCCCGTGTTTGTGATTGCGCCGCCGCAAGCCCCACCGTGGCAACCGAATTATCCGCTCGATCAAGTGTACTTGCCGCCGAACGCGCCTACGCCCGGCGCGCCGCGCGAGTTCAAAATCGTGGGCGATTAAACCCAAGGTCATTGCGAGTGGAGCAAGAAATCCCAAACCAAAAAATCAACGTGTGATTTCTCCTCGCTCCGCTTGTCAAAATGATAGCCGAGTTCTAAACAGACTCGGGCAAAATGAAACACTCCGCTATGCAAGCGGAGTGTTTTTTATCGGGTCAGTTCGACGACGAGAAGATCGAGCGCCACCGTTGGCTCGGCGCGACTCGTCTTCATCGCAAGGTCGGCATCGAGCAAGCGATAATAAATTGTCTCAAGTTGCGGCATGGTAAAGTTCAACGCTTGCGTCCAAGTTTTTTGCGCGACGAATGGATGCAGGTGCAATTGTTCGCGCGCCTGGTCAACGGTCATGCCGCGTGCGGCGAGGTCGCGCATTTGCAAGAGCAGGCGAAACTGGCGCACGATCATGGTCAACAAGTATGGCGGCGCGGCATTTTGTTGGAGATGCGCGTGCAATAATTGCAATGCGAGTTTCGTTTGCCGTTTGCCAATGGCGTCCACGAGTTCAAAAATATTCGCTTCGTTCACCGAGGCGACGAGCGTGCGCACATCTTGCGCGCAAATCGGTTCGGCGCCGCGATACGTGATCAACTTTTCGATTTCATTGTCGAGCAGGCGCGGGTCGTTGCCAACATGAATTGCCAGTTCGTTGATTGCCGCCGGTTCGATTTGTGCGTTCTTGCTTTGCACGCGCGCACGAATCCAGGATGGCACATCTCTCATATCCGGCGCGGCAAATTCCTTGATCGTCGCGGTCTTGTCCGCGCTCGCATATTTCAGAATCGGATTATTTTTGGCGAGCGTTTTGGCTTCGACAAAAATTAAACGCGCATGGTCGGGCAGTTGACCCAGGTACTCGAGCAAACCTTTTGCCAGGTCTGGGTTCGATTCTTCTTCGACCGCGCCGCCCTCGTCGTCGTTTTTGCCGCGCCGAGGTTCGAGCCGCGTCAACAGTCCCTCCACGATGACGAGACGCTTGTCTGCCAGAAACGGCATCGAGTCGCACGCGTGCCGCAACTCGCCGAGCGACACTTTGCTGTCAAAGCGCGCGGTGTTGAGATCGGCGTACTGGGCGTCGCCCATCTTGGCATAAAGTGCGCGCAACTGTTCTGTGCGCGCAAGTTCATCGTCCCCGTGAAAAATGTAATACATTTTTGGAAATTAGAAATTGAAAGTTGGGAGTTGATCCCAGGTAATGTCAACGTGTTGGATTTTGAGATTGCCCCAGGATTGCTCGCGCACCCCGACGACCCGCGCGCCCATCGCATCCGGTGAGGTCGTCACGCGCGCCTGAAATTGCATGCCGAGCGGTTGCGCGACAAACGCGGCGAGCGTTGTGGCGAGAATCACGTCCGGCAATTTTTTGATGCTGGGTTTGCGACCGAGCGCGAGAATCGCCGCAAGCGCGGTGAACAAGCCGGCGGTGAGGAGATTTGTGCCGCAACGTGGATGCACGGCCAGGTTGCTCTCGCCGTTTTGCAAACGGAGCACGGCTTCATGCGCGGCGGCAAGCAATTCATCCCGTTCGACCTCGCCGTAAATGTTAAACCCGGTCGTGTCTGCTTTGCCGACGAGTGTCAGTTGCGGATTGCGCGCGGAAAGAATGTGCACGGTCGCGTGTTCGATGCCATGATGGCGACGCACCGCGCCAATCGGCGCTGCATCCAAAAAGTTGGTCATGTTTTCACCTCGTACGCTATTCTACTCTAAAAATTGGAAATTGGAAATTGCACGTTGAAGGTGCAAGTGAATCTCGGCGGCGTGGTCCAGCGCGAATTTCCGATTTGTCGCCACGCGGGATTGTGGTATAATCCTGCCGCAAAATTTTGGAGGTAATGTAATGCCTAGACGATTTTCTCCTCAACAAAAGAAACGCGATTGGCGTTGGTACTTGAACATGGGTTTGAACGGCGCGGTAGTGCTCAGTATGGTTTTGGGCACGATCTTGCTCTTTGCGCCGCCGCCGCAGGCACCCGCCGTGCCGACGATAGTCGCGCCGACTGCCGCGCCGGTCTCGGCGCCAACGCCGACACCCACGCCCAAAGCGATGACGTTTACCGACTCGGTACCTGCGTCCGCATCGCTGGTGACGCTCGCACGCTAAAGTTTCTCTGGCTAAAATGACAACGAGCCGGGATTATTTCAATCCCGGCTCGTTGTTTTGCGTTTTACACACTCTTGACCTTGATGACTTTGGGCTTGATTTCTTCGGCTTTCGGAATTGTCAAGGTGAGCACGCCATTCTCGAACGCGGCTTCGGCTTTGTCGGCTTGAATGGGCAGAGCGAGTTCAATCGAACGTGCGAACGGTCCGTAGCGTTGTTCTTGCAGTAGGTACGTGCCTTCTTCTTGCGGCGGTTTGTACTCGCCGCGCAGAGTCACCGTGCTTCCCTCGATGGTGATCTCGACATCTTCGGGTTTAACTCCAGGCACGAGCGCGCGCACGACAATCGCGTCCTTGGTCGTGTACACATCGAGCGGCAAGTACGCGCCCGCTTCGTTCCAATAGCGCGCCGGTCGCACGACCGAGTCTTCAAACAGGCGATCCATCGCCTGACGCAATGTCATCATTTCCTTGAATGGTTCCCAACGCGAAATGCTCATCGTGTCCTCCTTACTTGGTCTTGACCTTGACGGTCTTGGGTTTGCTGGCTTCTGATTTTGGCACCCGCAACGTCAATACGCCATTTTCAAATTCCGCTTCGGCTTTGCTGGCGTCCAATCCTTCGGGCAGGGCGACCGAGCGAGTGAACGAACCGGTGCGGCGTTCGCGGCGAATGTATTCGGCTTCTTTGGTTTCTTTTTCTTCCTTTTGCTCACCGCGAATCGTCAATGTGTTGCCCGTGATGGTCACGTCCACTTGTTCTGGCTTGATGCCGGGCAGAGCGGCTTGAACGACGACGTGATCTTTTGTTTCGTACAAATCAACCGCGAGGTTGCCGACGAAGGTTGGTGTCGCCCAGCCGCGCGAGCCGACCAACGAATCGGCAAACAAACGATCCATTGCATCGTGCATGGTCATTTCTCGAAATGGTTCCCAACGAATTAACGCACTCATCAGTTGCCTCCTTTTATGCTGTCGCCTTGCGGCGTAACCTGTTTTCGCCAGAGATTATACGACTATCATTTTAATTTGTCAATATGTCTTACAATGATATTATCAACTTTAATGATAATTTTGCAGTTAAACAGATTGACATTATTTATGTTCGGTCGTATAATTCGGTTAGTTGATTGGGTGGGAGATTTTCTATGGAATACAAAGATTATTACAAAATTTTGGGCGTGCCCAAAGATGCCAGCGAAAAAGACATTAAACAGGCGTACCGCAAATTGGCACGCAAATACCACCCGGATGTTAATCCCAACAAAGCCGCGCAGGAAAAATTTAAGGAAATCAACGAAGCGAACGAGGTGCTGTCGGACACGACCAAGCGCAAAAAATATGATACGCTCGGATCAAATTGGCAACAGTACGAACAGTATCAAAGCGCCGGTCAGCAGGGTCCGTTTCAATGGGGCGGCGGACAATATCAAACTATCAATCCCGAAGATTTTGCAAATATCTTTGGCGGGCTGGGTGGCGATGATGCCGGCGGCATCGGCTCGGATTTCTTTCGCACCTTTTTCGGCGGGACCGGCTTTGGTGGCGCGCGCGCAAGCACACGTCCGCGCCGCGGACAGGACATTGAGCAAGTGGTCGAGATTCCGCTCGAAGATGCCTATCGTGGCGCGACGCGCGTTCTGCAAAAAGAAGGTCGTCGGCTCGAAGTGAAAATTCCGGCGGGCGTGAAATCGGGATCAAAAATTCGTTTGGGTGGCGAGGGGATGCCCGGCGCGAACGGCGCGTCCGCGGGCGATTTGTACTTGCGTGTCCAGGTTGCGTCGCACAATTTGTTCGAGCGACAGGGCGACGATTTGTACGTCGAGGTGCCGGTCGGATTATACACGGCTGTGCTCGGCGGCGAAGTGAGCGTGCCAACACTCAAGGGCAAACTGGCTCTGCGCATTCCACCGGAAATTCAGTCCGGCAAATCGTTTCGTTTGACCGGGCAAGGGATGCCGCGCTTGAATCAGGAAAATGCATTTGGCGATTTGTACGCCAAGGTGCGCGTGGTTCTGCCGGAGAATTTGTCGGCGCAAGAACGCGAGCTGTTTGAAAAGCTGGCGGAATTGCGGAGGGTGGCATGATCTTTGAATTTCATAGCGACGACGAACCGATCTATGTGATCAGCGTCGCCGCGCGTTTGGTCGAGATGCATCCACAGACGTTGCGCTACTATGAACGCGCTGGTCTGCTCAAACCCACGCGCTCGTCCGGCAAAATTCGGTTGTACTCGCGGCGCGAGATCGAACGTTTGAGAAAAATTCAACGCCTCACGAGCGAGCTGGGTGTGAACCTTGCCGGTGTCGAAATCATCATCGAACTGACCGAGCGGCTTGAGCAAATGGAAAAGCAAGCGCAAGCACGCGAGCAAGAATTGTTGGGCGAGATTGCGCGTTTGCGTCAAATGCTTGGCGCGACCGAGTAAAGGATTTACATGATTCCCATCGGCGACAATAATCCATCGCGTCGCACGCCCATTGTGAATTGGACGCTGATCGCGATTAACCTGCTCGTGTTTTTTTACGAACTGACTTTGCGTCCGCGCGCGTTGCAAGGTTTGTTTTATACCTGGGGCGTCATTCCGCACGATGTGTTGTTGCTCTTGTCCGAGCCGATGAGCGCGCCCTGGGATGTGTGGGCAACGCTCATCACGTCCCAGTTTTTGCATGGCGGTTGGGCGCACATCATCGGCAACCTGTTGTTCCTGTGGGTGTTCGGCGACAACATCGAAGATGCGCTCGGACATTTGACGTACCTGGGATTTTATCTTGTCAGCGGCGTTGCGGCGGCGATTGTGCAATCGGTTGTGGTGGGTCCCGCCGAAATTCCGACGGTCGGCGCAAGCGGTGCGATTGCGGGTGTGCTCGGCGCGTACCTGGTGTTGTTTCCGTTCGCGCGCATTCGCCTCCTGATTCCGATCTTTATTATTTTCTGGACGATTCAATTGCCGGCATTGCTCGTGATTGGTTGGTGGTTCGTGCAACAATTTTTCTACGGCATCGGCACCTTGGACGAAGCGGCAATCGGCGGCGTCGCATTCTGGGCGCACATTGGCGGCTTTGTTGCCGGGATGATTATGATTTTGCCTTTCCTGGGGCGAGCGCGGCAACGTCGTCGTGCGCCGGTGTACTATACAACGTACGATCAAGCGAACTGGAGTTGAAAAATGGCAGACGAACAAAAAACTCGCATCAGGCAATTGCTTTCCAGTATCCAAAACGATTTTCGCGACCCGGTTGCCAATTTGTTGAACGAGGTCAGCCGCACGCGTCTTAAAGGGATGGGCAAGTTGACTGCCATCGCCGAGGTCGAACAAAATAATGTGCGTTGGACCCTGGAATGGCAAGACGGTCCGATTCACTTTGATTTGAATGTGGTCGCCGCGGTCGAGGATGATGGCAAGCAAGCCAAGATCGGGCGGGTGTGGGTGCAACGCCATGCCTCCACCGCATTCGATTTTGACGGGCACACGCCGACGACGCGGATGCGCCGACTAACGATGTTCTCACCGGCGGAGATTCGTGAAGCGATTGATGCCGAGTGGGGATAGAAAAATTCGTAAATCGTAATTCGCAATTTGAAACGCGGCGTTCAATTCACGGGCGTCGCAAAAAACACACCAAAGGAGTGACATGTACACATCTGCGCCGGCAATGACGATTGAGGCCAAAAAAACGTACGAGGCAACCATCGCGACTGCCAAAGGCAACATCGTGGTCGAGTTGTATCCCAAGGACGCGCCGCAAACGGTCAACAATTTTGTGTTTCTCGCGCGCGATGGTTTTTACAACGGACTGACGTTTCATCGCGTCGAGCCGGGCTTTGTGGTTCAGGGCGGCGACCCGAGCGGCAACGGCACGGGCGGTCCCGGCTATACCATTCCGGCAGAAATCAAAGCCAAGCACACCAAAGGTGCGATTGCGATGGCGCGTCTCGGCGACAACGTGAATCCGCGTCGCGATTCGAGCGGCAGTCAATTCTACATCACGCTCGCGCCCACGCCGTTTCTCGATGGACAGTACACGGCGTTCGGTCAGGTTACACAAGGCATGGACGTGGTAGCAAACATCGCGCGCGGCGACAAGATTGTCAGCGTGACGATTGTAGAAAAATAATGATCCGCGTTCGTCGTAGGGAACGCTCGCCGGAGCGTTCCCGCATGACCGAGGTTTTGTGTGAACTGCGAAAATTGTGGCGCGCCGCTCAAATTGGTGAATGACCGTGATTATTTTGTGTGCAACTATTGCGGAAGCTATGCAATCCCAGATACAAACCGCGATGGTGTGCGGCTACTGGGCGACAGCACTCAACTAACTTGTCCAGTGTGTCGCAATGAATTGGTGACCGCATCCGTCGGCGGCACGCGAGTTTTGCAATGCGCCAACTGCAAGGGTGTGCTTTTCGACCAACGCGATTTTGCGCGTGTCATCGAACATTTGCATTTGCAACCGGTTCAACTTGGCACATTGCCGCGCCCGGCAAACCTGGAAGAACTGGGACGCCCGCTGCACTGCCCAAAATGCAATCAACGAATGGATACCCATTTTTATGGCGGGACGGGGCGTGTGGTGATTGATAATTGTTATGACTGTCGAGTCATTTGGCTCGATTACGGCGAACTGAATCATATCTCTGTCGCATTAACATCTGAATTGCGATAAACATAGACAACGAACGACCAAGGACGGTAGACGCACGTTTGTCTGCCGTCCTTGTTTTTGAAAATGGAGTGGAACGACTATGGCATTCAATCCAAACAAACTAACTGAAAAAGCACACGAAGCGGTGGTCGCCGCGCAAGAGTTGGCGCAAAATAATCAACACAGCCAAATCGAGCCGGAACATTTGCTCGCGTCCTTGCTCGCGCAGAGCGATGGCGTCGTGCCGCAAATCATCAGCACGCTCAACGCGAAACCGGAATACCTCGCGCAACAAGTTGGCGGCGAACTGAATCGTTTGCCCAAGGTGTCCGGCGCGACGCAACGCGTTCTCGCCTCGGCGCGGCTAGAGCGTGTGTTGGATAACGCGATGCAACAGGCGAGCAACCTGCGCGACGATTATGTTTCGACCGAACATCTTTTGCTTGCGCTCATCGAGAACGCGGGCGGCGCGACGCAACGCATTTTGCAAAACGCCGGCATCAGTCGCGATGTCGTGTTGAAAGCATTGACCCAGATTCGCGGCAATCAACGCGTCACCTCACAAAATCCGGAGACGACGTACCAGGCATTGCAAAAGTACGGACGCGACCTCACCGACCTCGCGCGTAAAGGCAAGCTCGACCCGGTGATTGGACGCGATGAAGAAATCCGGCGCGTGATGCAAATTCTTTCGCGCCGCACAAAAAATAATCCGGTGCTGATCGGTGAACCCGGCGTCGGCAAGACCGCAATTGCCGAAGGACTCGCGCAACGAATCGTGCGCGGCGATGTGCCCG
>CAZPIR010000040.1:0-11319 GCA_964586085.1 uncultured Anaerolineaceae bacterium
GTGAAGGAAACGCCATAAGTATGTGTCGCGCCTGCCGCAATCGCCGCATCGAGAATTTTGCCGGCGTCTTCCATCTTGCGAATTCGCACGCTCAACTGATTGTTAATGCGATAGCCGGTGATGCTCGGCGTGGTGTTGGGGCGTTGCTGAGTGATCGGTTGCACGGAATAGTTGGTCGTTTGAATGTCTTTGGCATCCACGCCCATGCTCTTGATTTTTTCAATGACCGCATTGGATTTGGTGTTGGCTTGACTCGTGGCTTCTGCCAAATTATTCGCGGTCACTTCAACGCCGATGCTCGCTTGTACCATGTTCGGTTTGACGCTGACACGTCCGGTGCCCGAAACGAAAATGCCGGTTTCGCTCGACGCGGTTTGCGAACTCGGCGCGGCAGAGACGGTGCTGGGTATCATCTGTGCGGTTGCGGCGATGTAAATGGCCACGATCACGGCAATCGCAATGATGATTGCAATCGTGGTGAGACTGATTCGTTTAAACATGCTTCCTCCTGGTGAGTGACCGTCGAGGTGATTCAATCGGCGGTCGAGTGATTTTTTCAACTCTAAAACGCTCGCCGCGCGCTAAAAGTTCCGCGTTAGCGCAGAACCAGAATGAGAATGGCGACCCACAAGCCGGCGAGCAATAACCACACGGTCGGATTTTCTTCGGTGATGATCGAAACGCGCCGCGCAACATTGCCGGTTTGCATACCCACGCGCGTCGCGAAATGTTCGAGCCAGTACAGATCAAAGATGCGCGCGATACGCATCCACAGTGAATTGACGCGCAAGTGCCAGCCGCGCACCTGGCTCGCGAGCGGGAACGACAACAAAATCGGCACGAGCACGAGCGCGAAACTGCTAACCACGCCGAGCACATTGTTCGTCCAAATCACACGCACCATTGCGGCATTCGTCGCCTCGTTCATCTGCTCGCCAAAGGCTTGCGCGATGGGCAAGGGCACGAGGGTCAACGCGATGAATGCCAGGGCGAGCAAGCCAATCGCGAGCGACTCGGTGCGATGCGTGGCGCGTTCTTCTGTCCCGCGCACGGCGAATGCAAAATTCCACAACGGCGCGACGAGCAAGGTCGTCACAATGCCGATGAGCAACCACGCCAATCCTTGACCACTTTCCCACAACGAAACATAGACGCCCACACGACCCAGGAATGCCGGTGAGAGTGGCGGCGCGAGCAAGGTGAACACACCGGCAAACCAAAGCAAGCGCGCCCACCGATTGCGATTCTCGGCGCGCCAGCGCAACGCCATTTCAAAAAAGGCAAACGCCAACGCGAGACTCGCGGCGAGCCACCACACGAACGCGCTCCCGGCATCGCCGCCGAATGCCATCGCAAGCGGTACGAGCGTAATCGCGTGCGATGCGCCGACGGTCACGGCGCGCACCGGGTCTTCTTCGCGCCAAATCCAAATCAATGCGACGAGCCAGGTCAGGATGGTTAGCGTGCCAATCAAATCGCCGGGCGCGGCGACCTTGAAATCGTTCCAGCGTGCCCACAACGCCGATGTGGCGAGAATCGGCAGAGCGCGCGAAAAAATCAGGTCGGCGGCATCCGCGCCGCGACGCGGCAGGAGCGATTGAAATGGAAACAGCGCGAGTCGTGCCCACAACGCTAATGCAATCATGCGCGCGCCATCATCGGCGCGGGGTGTGCCAAGCAACATCGCGCCGCCAAACAGCAAAATGCCGGCAAACAACCCGGTTACGAGTCCGCGCGCGGCGTTCGCTTGCTCGGCGTCGTGCGCGATACGCCATGCCAACATCGCCAGGTCGAACAAGGTCCACGCGAGAAACATCGCGACGATCCCATCAGCGGCAGTGAGCAACAACGCGGCGGAGAGCAACAGTACGCGTGTCGGCGCAAATGGCGATTGCGGTGGCGCGACCAGCCACAATGCCAACAAGGGCACGAGCATCAGCAACCACATCGCGATGACCGTGCCATCGGCGCGGAACGCAATGATGAACGCGGCGACTTGCCAATCGGCAACGACCCAGCGATGCGTGCCGGGCGCGATGTTGAGCGCAACGGCGAGCAAGGTGAGTGCGAGCAAAGTAATGGCAAGCCAGCGGCGCGCGGACGCAAATTGGTGTGCGAGCAAACCGAAGAGCGGCGCGGCGAACAGGGGCACGAGCACCGGTAGAATGACAATCCAATCTGGCATAACGCTCGCCATTCTAGCACAGATTGTTACGTCGGACAAACAAAATTTTTGGACGCGAAGAGGTTGCCAACCGGCGCTCCCGGCGGTTGACATTCCTCTCGTTTTGGTTATACTCGCTTTTGCAACTAGTTGCAATAAGGAGTATTTGCATTGAGCCATCATCACACCGCTATGCTCGCCGACTTGCGCGAGCGCGGGCATCGCCTCACCCCGCAACGCGAAATGGTGCTCTCGGTCATCTGCGAGACGCAAGGGCACATCAGCGCGGATGAGATTCTCGCGCGGGTGCGCGCGCGCTATCCCTATCTGAACAAGTCCGCCATCTATCGTACGCTCGACTTGTTGTGCGAACTCAACCTCGTCAACCAAACGGATTTTGGCGAAGGACGCGCGATGTACGAAGTGCATCAACATCCGCATCATCATCACCTCGTTTGTCGCAAGTGTCGCAAGATGAGCGAGATTGACGCGCGCGTGTTTGCCGCGCTCGAAAAACAATTGCGCGACGAGTATGGCTTTGTCGCCGACCTCGATCACTTTGCCATTTGGGGCACGTGCGGCAAATGTAATGCGTCGAGCGCACGCAAAAAGAAAAAAACGGCGTGAGCGAGGCGCGTCTAAAATTCTGAAAGGAACAAGATGGGAGACATTCAAATTGGCATGACCGCGCCGGATTTCACTTTACCCGATGAGAACGGCAAGCCAGTCTCGTTGGCGAGTTTTCGCGGTAAAAAAGTGATCGTCTATTTCTATCCAAAGGACGATACACCTGGGTGCACCGCGCAAGCGTGCAACTTTCGCGATCACTTGACCGAGATTGAAGACAAGAATGGTGTGGTCATTGGCATCAGCCCGGACGACGCCAAGTCGCATCAAAAATTCCGAACGAAATATAATTTGCCGTTCATTCTTCTAAGCGACCTTGAGCATGTTGTCGCTGAACAGTTTGGTGTGTGGGGCGAAAAATCGTTCTTGGGCAAAAAGTATCTGGGCATCACGCGCAGTCACTTTGTGATTGATGAATTGGGCAAGGTGATAGATGTGCAAATCAAAGTCAATGCCAAGCAAAGTACGGGGCTGGCAATGCAAGTGCTAACTTGAGGGAGGTTGCCATGTGTGTCTTTTGTGCCGCCGGCACAGCAATTGCCGCGACGGGTATTGCGGTGGACGGCGGGCAACGCAAAAAAAATCAGGCGAGACAAGCACGCGGCGAAGCGCCTACTCGTCCGCGTGTGCCGATTGCGCCCGCCACGTTTCATGCGCTCGTCGCTGTATTGATGGTATCGGTGGTTTATCACAGTCAAGGTAACTTGTAGAAAAGGAGAATTCCCATGCACATTCCAGATGGTTATCTCAGCCCCGCGACCGCCGCGGTGATGTATGCGGCGAGTGTGCCGTTTTGGTATCGCGCGTCGCAAAAAATTAAAGCACTTGTCGCCGGACGACTCGTGCCGCGCATTGCCCTGTTCGCCGCGTTGTCCTTTGTAATTATGATGTTCAACATTCCGGCGCCGGGTGGCACAACCGCGCACGCGATTGGCGCGGTACTTGCCGCGATTGTGTTGGGACCCTGGGCGGCGGTACTCGCGCTCTCGGTTGCCCTGGTGATCCAGGCGTTCTTTTTCGGCGACGGTGGCATTCTCGCGCTCGGTGCAAACGTGTTCAACATGGCGATTGCGATGCCATTCGCCGGCGTGTTCGTGTACCGCATGATTGCCGGAAACGCGCCTAGCCATTCGCGGCGCATCGCGGCGGCGGCGATTGCTGGGTATGTCGGCGCGAACGTTGCCGCTCTGCTCACCGGCGTCGAACTGGGTCTGCAAGCCGCGCTCTTTCGCGATGCGAGTGGACGCGCGCTCTATTTTCCGTACGGCATCGAGGTCGCGGTGCCGGCGATGTTGTTCGAACATCTCACGATTGCCGGGGTGGTCGAAGCATTTGTGACCGGCGGCGTGCTGGCGTGGATTCTGCGCGCAAATCCTGAAATGATGACGGAAACGAATCCTTCGGTAACGACCGCCTCACGATTGCCGCGTTGGGCGTGGGTGTTGATCGTCGTGCTCATCGTGTTGACGCCGATGGGTCTGCTTGCGCCGGGCAGTCCCTGGGGCGAGTGGGGGCGCGAAGAATTGCAAGACCTGGGTCTCGGCTATGTGCCGGCGGGTCTTGATCAATGGTCAAACTTGTGGAGCGCGCCGATTCCCGATTACGATATTCCCATGCTCGATAATCCAACCATCGCATACATCGTGTCCGCGTTTGCCGGCGCGCTGTTGGTCGCGCTTGCCATGTTCGCCGTGTTGTGGACGTTGCAACGTGTGACGAACAGACCGCAACCATCGAAACCATAATGAGTGAATCTCACCGCAAGGCGCGCGGTTTTTTTGAGAAAACACTCGCCGAGTTGACTGGCGCGATGGAGCAGACCTTGTTCGCCGAAGACCTGGCACGACAAACCGGTCTGCTCCAATCGCTCGACGCGCGTGCGAAATTGCTCGGCATGTTTGCGTTGTTGCTCGCAATCAGTTTCGCGCAAAACCTTGTCGTCATCGCTGCGCTCTACGTGCTCACCCTGCCGGTCGCGTATGCTTCGCGTGTGCCGATGGGTTTTTACTTTAAACGAGTCTGGGTGCTGATGCCTTTTTTTACCGGCATCATCGCGCTCCCGGCATTGTTCAGTCCGTTCACGCCCGGCACACCGCTCGTCACCTTGATTGATCTTGCCTCGCCGCGCGTGTATCTTGCGATCACGCAACCAGGTGTGGTCTCTGCCGCGTTCTTGTTGTTGCGTGTCGGCGCATCGGTGGCGATGGCGGTGCTATTGATTTTGACGACGCGCTGGACCACTCTGCTCAAAGCATTGCGCGTTCTGCGTGTGCCCCAAACATTCGTGCTCATCTTGGGTATGACGTATCGCTACATTTACGTTTTGCTCCACACGGTCAACAACATGTTTCTCGCGCGCACGAGTCGTGTGGTTGGACGCGTGTCCGGCGACGAAGACCGGCGCTGGCTGGCGTCGAGCATGGGAGTGCTGTTTGCAAAATCGTACGCGTTGAGCGACGACGTGTACTTGGCTATGCAATCACGCGGCTTTCGTGGTGAGGCAATGGTGATGGGCGAGGTCGCCTGGCGCGCGCGCGATGGAGTGTGGCTAGGCGTGTTTGTCGTGGTCGCTGTGATTGCGATGTGGTTCGGAAGATGACCAGGAGAATTTTTGTCTTCGTCTCGATGGATAAGGAAATTGCATGAATCAACCCAACACGCCGATCTATGAACTCGACCGGGTCACGTATACCTACAACAATCAAGTGGCGCTCAAAGAAATTTCGCTGACGATTCACGCCGGCGAACGCCTTGCCATCCTGGGTGCGAATGGTTCCGGCAAAAGCACGTTGCTGAAAATTCTTGATGCGCTCTACTTTCCGACGAGCGGCAATTTTCGCGTGTTCGGCGAACCGTTGACCGAGCAGGGGATGCAAGACGAAAAACGCGCATTCGATTTTCGAAGGCGTGTCGGTTTTGTGTTCCAAGACCCAGACGTGCAACTTTTTTCGCCGACCGTGTGGGATGAAATCACGTTCGCGCCATTGCATCTTGGGTTACCCAAGACCGAGGTGGTCGAACGAAGCGAGTGGGCGATGGACTTGCTCAACATTCGCAAACTCCGCGACCGCGCGCCGCATCGCTTGAGCGGCGGCGAAAAGAAAAAAGTTGCGCTCGCGTCCGTGTTGTCTCTGCGTCCCGATGTGTGGTTGCTTGACGAGCCGACGGCGTCACTCGATCCGCGCAGTACGAGCCGCTTGCTCGATTTCATTGACGAGTTGACGCGTGAAGGCAAGACGATCATCACCGCCACGCACGACCTGGACATTGTCGAAGAGATCGCGGATCGTGTCGTGATGTTTTGCGAAGACCACGAACTCACCGGCGATGGTCCCGCGCAGGAAATGTTGCTGAATCGCGAGCGTCTGATCGAGTGCAATTTGATTCACGAGCATCGTCATCGTCACGGCGCAACCGGCGAAGAGCACGTGCATCATCATTTGCATCCCGCGCCGCATGAGCACGAGCATTAACACGTTTTTTATCTTCCCCGATTGCCAGATTCATTCCGCGCGAGTATAATACGCACGCTCTGCAAGTATCGTTTTGGAAGGTGATATGAACTTTTTGATTTTCGCCGCGATGTTGGGCATTCTGATTTTTGTGCACGAACTGGGTCACTTTGCCGTTGCGAAACGGCTGGGTGTGCCTGTGCTTGAATTTGGCTTTGGTTTTCCGCCGCGCTTGTGGCGGTTCTGGAAAGATCATGGCTGGATTGAAATTCAAGGTCGGCGCATTTTTGTGCCGCGTGAATTTCAGTTGCCGGAAAATTTATTGGTAGGCACGCGCGTGACGTACAAAACGGAAATGCGCGGCGAGCGCGAAACCTTGACCGGCATCGCCATTGTGGATGACGAAAGCGCGGGCTTGGTGATGGCGAGTCCGGTACAAAACCTGGATCGCGGCACCGAGTACACGGTCAACTGGATTCCGCTTGGCGGTTTTGTGCGTTTGCTCGGCGAAGAAGACCCGAACGTGCCCGGCGGTTTTGGCATGGCAAAGATGCGTGTGCGCATCGCCGTGTTGATTGCCGGCGTGACGATGAATTTTATTTTGGCGTACGTCTTGTTGATGTTGGTCGCCGGTCTTGTGCCGCAAAGTATGTCAGCGAGCACGACGATGTTGGCGGCTGTTGCGGCGGATTCGCCGGCGGCTCTCGCCGGTTTGCAAGCCGGCGATGTGGTCGTCGCGGTGAATGCTCAACCGATCAAGGATGATGCTGACACGTTGATCAAGTTGACGCGCCAGTACGCGGGGCAAGCGGTAACGTTCGAGGTGTTGCGCGGTACGCAAATGCTCGCGCCGGTCCAGATGACGCCGCGCGTGACGCCGCCGGCGAATCAAGGTCCGTTAGGCATTAGTCTCGCGCGTTCAGGCGTGCGCGTGAGCGCGGTTGAACCAGGTTCGGTGATGGAGCGCGCTGGTGTGCGTGCCGGCGATGGCGCAATGTTGTTAGCCGGTTCAGACCTGGGTTTCATCTATGAACAGAATGCGTTGGCGCAATTTGTGCAGACCCATCCCGGCACATCGTTCCAAATGCGGATCATTCGCGATGGCAAGGTCGGCGACCCGGTAATCGTGACGATTCCGGCGCAGGTGAATGCTTCGAACGCGACGCTGGGTCTTGATCTGCGCACGCCGATTTGGGATACGCCGCGCATTGCGACCATGCAAATCGGTCAAATCGCCCTGGCGATTCCAAACTTGTTCAGCCAGGCAGTAAATGGCAACTTGCCGGCGAATTCGTTTGTCGGTGTCATTGGCATCTATCAAGCGACGGGTGAAGTTGCGCGCATTGCCGGCGCGGTCGGTCTCATCAACTGGTTGGCTTTGCTCAGTCTCAACCTTGCCATCGTCAACTTGTTTCCGTTTCCTCCGCTCGATGGCGGGCAGTTGGTGTATATCTTGGTCGAGTGGTTGCGCGGCGGTAAACGGATTGACCCCAAGCGGCAGGGCATGGTGCAGTTGATCGGGATGGTTGTCCTGCTCGGTCTGATGATTATCATTTCGTATTTTGATGTTTTGCGTTGGATCTCAGGTGAACCCATTCTGCCGGTGCGATAAAGCGAGTGTTGAATCCACCTGAACGACTCATCGAGTTTGACGAAAATGCAACGCGCTGTCCGCGTTGCGGCAAACGTCTCGGTCCCGACGATACCCAGTGTCTGGCGTGCGGCTATGAAATGGTCGTGCGGCATCAGCGTGTTCGTTGCGCGCACTGCAAGCAACGTGTCCCCGCCGATGTGACGGTGTGTCCGCGTTGTGGCAAAAACCCGCATCCCAAACCGATTCCGCCGGCGGTGCGGATTGGTGTGTTGGTGCTGATTGGGATTTTGCTCGTCGCGTGTTTGGGCTGGGTCGTCTATCGCGCGCTCACAACCGATGTCTTGTCGCGCGCGTTCGGACCGCCCGAACCCACGCGTCCGGCGACGGTCGTGCAAATTTTTTACGTTGTCGCCACGCCGGCGTTGCCCACCGCAACGATTGTTTTTCCGCCTACGCTCGCCCCCACACCGCGCGTGACTCCTTCGGCTACGCCACGTGGCGCGCGCACGACGTCTTTACCGGTACCGACGGTGCCGCCCGCCGGTTATGCCGCGACGCAACTCGTTGCCCCGCTCAACGCATTGATCTTGAATGGAGCCGATGTGCCGGTGGTGCTCGAATGGCAATCGGTTTCACCAAGTGGGTTGCGCGAGAATGAATGGTACGCGATCACGGTCGCGTACACTGCGCGCGACAACAAGCCGGCGACGCAAACGCGCTGGACGAAAGAGACGCGCTGGAATGTGCCGAACGCGTACTGGAATGACGCCGCGCCGGATGCGCGCACATTTCGCTGGCAGGTGAGTGTGGTGCGCGTCGAAGGCATTGACCCCATCACGTCACCCAGTCGCACGCCCATCAGTCCATCGAGTGCGATTCGAACTTTTATTTGGAATTGATATGTCATTACGAGCGAAGCGAAAATCGCAATGAACGCGCAAGAATTTTCCTCGCTTGGCTCGTCGAAATGATAATCCAGTTTACGATATCAAACAGAGAGGCAAAACATGGAACGCCAAGTCATTCACACGAACGGTGCGCCGAAAGCGATTGGTCCGTACTCGCAAGCGATCCAGGTCGGGCAGTTGATTTTTTGCGCGGGACAAACGCCGATTGATCCGGCGACGAACACGCTCATCGAGGGCGACATTGAGACGCAAACGCGTCGCGTCCTGCAAAATTTGTCAGCGGTGCTTGAAGCTGCCGGCAGTTCGCTCGACAAGGTCGTCAAGACGACCGTGTTTCTTTTCGACATGAACGATTTTCAACGCATGAACGCCGCGTACGCCGAATTCTTTCCGAACAATCCGCCTGCACGTTCGACCATCCAGGTCGCGCGTCTGCCGCGGGATGCGCGCGTCGAAATCGAATTGATTGCGACGGTGTAATTTTATCTAGGACGCGGATGAGCGCGGATAAACGCCGATGATTTTTTATCTGCGAAATCCGCGTGCATCCGCGTCCGATTTTTATTTTGACCGCGCAATTGTTTTTTGCTAAAATGCAATCTGTGCAGTGACGCAAATTTTGTGCTGGCAGTGTTGCGGCACTCGTACGGAGTTGAACCATCGAGAACGAAACCCGCTCTCAAAATTCAAACACCACGCCCCCGACGCGCCGACGTCGGGGTAACATCCTGCCTGTCCTCGCTGTCTTTACGCTCGTCTTCCTTTTTGTTCTTGGCACGCTTCTCCTCGTCGTCTATCAATTTGCCTTTCGCGAGCGTGTCATCTTTGGCGTGCGCGCCCTGGAACAACCGCTTGCCGGGATGACGCGCGGCGAAACACAAAAATTTCTCGTCGAAAAACTGGGCGAGCCGAACGCGATTCTTGCGCGGTACGGCGGCGAACGCATCCTCGTGCGCGATGGCGGGCGTTTGTGGCGCGCGTATCCCTGGGAACTGGGCTTGCGTACCGATTTTGCGCCGGTCGCCGAGAGCGCGCTCTTACTTGGGCATCGCGGAAATTTTTTAGAGAATTGGATCGAGCAAACGCGTTGTCTTGTCCTGGGTTGCGACCTGAGCGGTGATGCGCAGTTCGACGAACAAATCGCGTTGGCCTATCTCGATTGGCTGGCGGCGCAAGTGGACACGCCGGCGCGCGATGCGACTTTGCAACTCGATGGTGTGCGTGTCGTCGCCACGCCGGCGCAAAAAGGTCGCGCGCTCGACGTTGAAGCGACGCTCGAAAAATTACGTGTGCGTGTCCTGGGTTACGATCACAGCGATGTTGTGCTGGTGATGCGTGACATCGAACCGTTGATCGCCGATGCGTCGGATGCTAAAACGAAAGCCGAAGCGATTCTCGCCGCGCCGACGATGTTGACGTTCAGTGGGCGCGCGTGGGCGATGGACCAAGCCGCGCTTGCCGCGATGATGCGCATTCAACCGACCCAGGATGAACAAGGGCAACTGCGTCTTACGGTTGCACTCGACAAGACGCAACTTGCCGCATTTCTCAAACCGATTGCGCGCGAGTTGACGCAACCGCCGCGCGATGCGCGTTTTACATTCGACCCGGCGACCGGGACGCTCACGCCGATTGTCATTAGCCAGTACGGGCAAACACTCGACGTTGAAGCGGCGGCGAAACAACTGGAACAACAAATGCTGGCGAGCACAACGCGTGTCCCAGGTTCTGCCGCGCCGATGCAAGTCGTTGCGCGTTCGCTTGCTCTGCCGGTCAATGTGCTCAAGCCGACGATTGCGGTTGAGGACATGGCAAAGTTTGGCATCAAGGAATTAGTCGCGCAGGGTGTGAGCAATTTCAAAGGGTCGTCGCCAGGGCGCATTCAAAATGTGCGGACGGCGACGGAACAATATGTGGGCATTGTCGTGCCGCCGGGCGCGGTGTTCTCGTTCGACCAATATCTCGGCGATGTGGTCGAGGCAAATGGGTACGATGACGCGTACATTATTTTCGCGGATCGTACTGTACTGGGTCCGGGTGGCGGCGTGTGTCAGGTCTCTTCGACGGTTTTTCGCGCGGCGTTTTTTGGCGGCTTTCCGATTGTCGAGCGCTGGGCGCACGCCTATCGCGTGGCGTATTACGAGCCGCCGCTCGGACTCGACGCGACGGTGTTCGCGCCGACGGTGGACATGAAATTCAAAAATGACACGGATGCGTACTTGCTCATTCAACACAAGTTGGATTTGCGAAACACGACCTTGACCTTCAACTTTTACGGCACGAAACCGAATCGCACGGTCGAGATGGAAGAGCCGATTCAGGACCGCATCATCAAGCACGGTCCGGCGATTTACACCGACGACCCAACGTTGAAAAAGGGGACGACCAAGCAAATTGATTTTGCGCACGATGGCATGGATGTGACCGTGTGGCGCAAAATTATCGTGAACGGGCAGGTAGTCAAGCGCGACAAATTTTTCAGTCGCTATGAACCCTGGGTCGCGCGATACTTGGTGGGAACCAAAGTGGTGAAATAAAAAGTAGAGACGTTGCATGCAACGTCTCTACTTTTTT
>CAZPIR010000040.1:11329-14322 GCA_964586085.1 uncultured Anaerolineaceae bacterium
TTTTACATCAACATCGCGAGGAGAATTGTCAGCGAGATGATACTGCCGAGCGTGGAGAGGAACACGGTTCCCGAAACCAGGTTCGGACGCGCGTTGAACTCGACGGCGAGAATTGAAGCGAACACGGCGGTCGGCATCGAGACCTGGATGATGCACACCGAGCGCGTGATGCCGGTCAGTCCCATCGCCGAGGCGAGCGCGAACGCGACGAGTGGCGCGGCGACGAGTCGCACGAGCGTTGCCACGCCGACCACGCCGCGGTCTTCGCGGATTTGAATGCGCGACAGTTCGATGCCGAGCACGGTGAGCAAAACCGGCACTGCCGCGTTGCCGGTCAGCTCGACGGCTTTGACGATGGGTTCGGGCAGGGCGATGCCAAACTCGTTAAAGAACAAGCCGAACGCAAACGCATAGACAAGCGGCAAACGGAACACGTTCATCAACGCATCGCGCGAACGCGCCGTGCCGCGCGCGGCAATGAACACGGCGAGCGTGTGTGTTTGCACGGCGACAATCGTGTACAACACCACCGCGCGCGCAAGACCTTCTTCGCCGAACGCAAAGAGCATCAAGGGCATGCCATAATTGCCGGCGTTGTAAAACAGCACGCCCAACTGAAACGCGCTTGTCGTCACGCGGTCATAGCGCAACACCTTGGCGACGAGAATCGTGACGAGTCCCATCGCGAGCGTGATGAGCAGAGTGTAGACGGCAATCGTAATAAATTCGCCGCCGAGCTTGGAGCGGTACGCGGAACTGAACACGAGTGCCGGCGAAAAAATATAGAGCGTGGCACGCGAAAGCGGTCGCGCATCCACGTTCATCGTGCGACCGAGCAAATAGCCGGCGAACGCGACGAGCACAATCGGCGTGATGATGTTGACCAGAATCGAAATGAGGTTGGCGAAATTCATGATATTTCAGTGAACCTTGACTGGGTCGCTATTCGTCCTCTTCCAGTTCGTCCAGTTCCTCGTCTTCGTTATCCAGGTCGAGCATGAGAAAATCAGATGCGGCGGTGAAATCGAGTTCGCGCAATGCTTCGGTCGCCAACTCGCTTAGCACTTCATCTTCGGATTCCGAAGCGACGCTTAATGCGCGTTGGGCTTGCTTGCCGCTGATTTGTCCGAGCGAGGCAACGGCGGCGGCTTGGACTTCGCGGTCAGGGTCGTCGAGCAATTCAATGAGCCGCGTCACGGCTTGGCGATCTTCCAACTCGCCGGCGGCGCGCGTGGCGTTGAACCGAATGCGCGGGTCGGGTGATTCGAGTTCGTCCTCGACAATTTTGCGCCAACGGGTGTCCGCGCTGTGTCCCATCGCGAGCAGGGCACTTGCGCGCATCTGCGAATCTTCGTCGTCGTACGCGGCTTGGATCACCTGACGCACAAGCGGACGACTGGAAAAGCCCAATGCCTCGACCGAGCGATACAAGACGTTGCTTTCTTCTAAACGACTTTGCACCGTTGCGAGCAGAGCATCGTACGCCAGGTCGCCGTAGGTTTCGCTCAAGCGTCCGTACTCGGCGAGCAGTAAAAAACGACCGAGCGCATCGGCGGCAGTTGCGCGGACGCGCGCATCGGGATCACTGCGCAAACAACCGACGAACGCTTTGACGAGCGCGGGGTCTTGGTCTTCCCACAAGCCTTCAATCGCCGACACGCGCACGAGCGCAGATGGGTCGTTCAGCAAATGCCGAAAGATCAAATTGAAATCGTACTCGAAATTGTCTTCCGTGAGATTGACGAACAAGTGCGCCGCGTGTTCGCGCCGTTGATCGGACAGGGTGCTCCACGTTTTGGCGAACGCAGGCAGATTTTGTTTGGTTGCGCCACTGAGCGCGCCGAGCGCCGCGCGTGCGAGTGGATTTGTTTCGTCGCTCAACTGTGCGAGCGCCGAGGTGAAATCAAAAACGATTTGCTTTGCCATCTTCTCCTCTATGGCGAAATTATACCATAGTCGTCAAGACACAAGCCACCTGAGCAATCAGGTGGCTTGTGTCGGAGGCACTTGTCGGACGGGACAAGTTTACATGCGATATTGTGCGACGGCTTGGCGTAACGTGTCTGCCAATTCGTTCATGTCCTGCGCCGCTTTTTGCGATTGTTGCGCGCCGGTTGCACTTTGTTGCGCGGCTTGGTTGATGTCGTTCATACCAATCGCGATTTGATCCAACCCGATCGTCTGTTGCTCGACCCCAGCGACGATTTGTTGCGCCGCTTGCGCCGATTGATCCACCACGCGCGCGAGTTGTTGAATCGTGTCCGCCGTGCGCTTGACCTGCTCGCTCCCGGCTTGCACACCTTTCGTGCCTTGCTCGGTTGCCATCACGGCTTGGTTCGTCGCGCGCTGAATGTCGCCGAGAATCGTCTTGACCTGTGCGGCGGCTTGGCGCGATTGCTCGGCAAGCGAGCGCACTTCGTCGGCGACGACGCGGAAACCTTTGCCCGCATCGCCGGCTTGTGCCGCTTCGATTGCCGCGTTCAGTGCGAGAATGTTCGATTGTCCGGCGATGTCCGTCACGGTGTCAATGATCTCGCCGATTTGCTGGGTCTGTTCGGAGAGCGCGAGAATGTTTTCCGCAATCGCTTCGACCTTGTTGCGAATGTCATCCATGCCATTCATTGCCGCGCCGACCGCTTCACTGCCGCGTTGCGCCGCTTCACTTGCGCGCGTGGCTTGCTCGGCAACACTCTGCGCACGTTGCGCGACCTGTTCCGCCGATGCTTTGATTTCGCGTACCGTGCTCGTGACCTGGTTCACCGCGCTGGCTTGCTCGCGGGTCGTGCTTGCCATCTGCGTGGACGAGGCAAGGATTTGCGCCGTCGCCGAGGTCATGCTCGAGGCGCTTTGTTGTGTTTGCGATGCCATGCCCTTGAGTCCACCAACCATCGCATCAATGCTGTCGCGCAGAGCGGCAAAGTCGCCCTTGTAGTGTCCGTTCATCTTGACGCCGAGTTCGCCTTGAGCGATGCGACCCAGGGTTTGCTTGGTAT
>CAZPIR010000041.1:0-14314 GCA_964586085.1 uncultured Anaerolineaceae bacterium
ACTGGATATGGCAGTTTAGGGAATCTGACGGCACGAAATGCTATGTAACAGTTTCGCTAGACCCCGAAGGAAGGACTTGCATAGGGTATGACGCAGATTACTATGGTCTCTCTCCTGAGCAATACATTCTTGGTGACTATCATAATGTGTTCTGAAAGCGACGCAGTCGTAGCGCACTGACGCTATTGCCACGCATGACGGTATGAGATATGCAGTGAGGGAAAAATCACAGCAAGTATGCGCGTCCGCTAACACGCGCGCACCAACCGCGCCACGTACGCGCTTTCTGGCGAATTTGGTTGGCGCGGTTGGACGGTGGCTTCATTTCGCGGGTCACTTTGGGCGCGGTCGGTGCGCTGTAGCGTTGTCCGTTGTCATCTGCGCGGCGCAACACATCGGCATTGATACACGCAAATTAAGGAGTAACCATGTCTGACCACGACAAGGAAACCAAGCACGACGAGGAAAAAGAGAAAAAGCCGGAACCGCAAGATCAAATCGTCGAGACCAAGCACAGCATCACGCTGGGCGGGCAAACCATCAACTATACCGTGACGACCGGCACGATGGTGTTGAAAGAGGAAGCGGAAAAGAAAGGCGACAAGGGCGGCGAGTCCGAAGGCGAGAAACCCAAAGCGTCCGTTTTCTTCGTCGCCTATACGCGCAATGAGGTCGCCGACAAGGCAAAACGTCCGCTCACATTCTCGTTCAACGGCGGACCGGGGTCGTCGTCCGTGTGGTTGCATCTCGGCTTGCTCGGTCCGCGCCGCGTCGTCATGACCGACCTGGGCGATCTGCCGCCGCCGCCATACCAACTCGTTGACAATGAATTTTCTCTGCTCGATGAAACCGACCTGGTTTTCATTGACCCGGTGAGCACGGGTTACAGTCGCGCGGTGGTCGGTGAAAAAGCCAAACAGTTTCACGGATTCAAAAAAGACATCGAATCGGTCGGCGATTTTATCCGGCTCTACACAACGCGCTATCAACGCTGGACGAGTCCCAAATTTTTGATCGGCGAAAGTTATGGCACGACGCGCGCGGCGGGCTTGTCCGGCTATTTGCAAAACCGGCACGGCATGTACCTCAACGGCATCATGCTCGTCTCTTCGATTTTGAATTTTGCAACTGCGCGTTTCGACGTGGGCAACGACCTGCCCTACATTTTGTTTTTGCCGACCTATACCGCAACCGCGTGGTATCACAATCGGCTCGCGCCGGAATTGCAAGCCGATTTGCAAACAACCCTGCGCGAGGTCGAGCAATTCGCGCTCGGCGAGTACATGCTCGCGCTCGCCAAGGGCGCTACACTCGGCGACGCCGAATGCCAAACGATTGTCGCGAAACTGGCGCGCTACACCGGCTTGACCGAAACGTACATCGAGCGCACCAACATGCGCGTCGAAATTTTCCGGTTCACCAAAGAATTACTGCGCGATGAACGGCGCACGGTCGGTCGGCTCGATTCACGCTTCAAGGGCATTGACCGCGATGCGGCAGGCGAAGAGTTCGAACATGATCCGAGCATGAGCAACATCGTCGGACCGTACACCGCGACATTCAACGATTACGTGCGCGGCGAATTGAAATTCGAGACCGACTTGCCGTACGAAATTCTCACGCCGCGCGTGCGTCCATGGAGTTATGCCGAAAACGAAAATCATTATCTCAATGTCGCGGAAACATTGCGCCACGCCATGACGATCAATCCGTATCTCAAGGTCATCGTCGCCAACGGCTATTACGATTTTGCGACGCCGTACTTTGCGGCACAGTACACGTTCAACCATCTCGCGCTCGATCCCAGTCTGCAAAAAAATCTAGCGATGACGTACTATGCGGCGGGACACATGATGTACATTCATCTGCCCGCACTCGCACAACTCAAAACCGACCTCGCCAATTTTGTGCGCGGCGCGTACTTGGCATAAAAAAATTCTTCTCCCACGAAGAACACAAAAGAACACGCAGGATACAAAATGTATCCTGCGTGTTCTTTGTGGGCAACCGATTTTCTCAGATCAGACAACCAGAATCGCCGGGCGCGCGAACGAGACGCCATCCACATTGACCGTGATGGTCGGCAAATTCGGCGTGGCGGTGATGACCTCGTTGCCGGTTTCGCCGACGAGCATCGTGTCTTCGGATTTCGCGCCGGTGATCGAGGGATTCCACGCAAACGCGTTGCCAACCGCCACCACATCCCCCGAGTTGGGCGTGCCAAGATATTCGCGCGGCTCGTACGCCGTGACGCCGCCCTGATGATGCAACTGCCACTCGTCTGCAAACCCAGTTTCCGCGTACGCGTCCTGGGCACGTTTGAAAACTTGACCGAGCGTTTGACCGGGACGTGTCGCCGCGAGGAACGTCGCATCAATGCGCGCGGTCGCTTCCATCTTGCGTTGCACTTCATCCGGCAATTTGCCAACATGCACGAGTCGCGTAATCGAGCACACGAGTCCGTGTCGTCGTCCGCCGAGCACGAGCATCGCGTACCGTTCTAGTTTTTTTCCGGTCGGAAGCGGATGGCGAAATTTGAAAATGCGTTCATCCGCCGCGATGAGATTGACAATCGGTTGCACGCCGCGCGCCTGCACCTGCTCGCCGAGCGCCGCCGCAATTTCAAACTCGGTCATCCCCGGTTTCACCGCGCGAATCGCGGCGTCCATCGCGTCCGCGCACAACTTGCCAACCGCGCGAAAACGTTCGTCTTCTTCCGGCAGGAGGTTCGCGCGCATGCGACCAAACTCGCCAGTCAAATCGAGCGCGTTTGGAAAACCCCAATCCGCGCCCAGTTTCAAACCGCGCGTCAGTTCGCCGATTGCGTTCGCGGCGTGCCAGGGTGTCGCGCGAATGTCCCATCCCTGCGCGTCCAATTTTTCTTCCTGCGTCAAGCGCGTCGCCTCGATGTTGTTCGTGATCACATAGCGCGCGTTGCGCGTGACCAGCAAGGACGACGCGCCAAACGTCGTCGCCGTGCCGACGTAACCGGACGCGCCGCACGTTGCCCACGCAAAACTGCTGACGCGCTGAAGCAAGAGCGCATCGAGTTGATGTTTGTCGAGTAAACCCTGAATGCGTTGTTGTTTGATTTCAAACTCGTTCATTTTTACCTCGGAAAATTTTGAATTGCGAATTGCGTTGTACCCACACTCGCCCCAGTTCACCGCGCAAGTGTCGCCATATTTTCAGCGCACGCTTTTGCGCCAACTTGTCCGGCTTACTTGGACTATATTCGCAATTTACATACACGTCAATTAGCGCGTTCAAGTCCGGTGCGATTCGGCGCGCGTCCACCCGCGCAAATTTTTCCGCAAACTCGCGCGGGGTGTCAGATATTTTTGCGCGCACACCCAAACGCGCGGCACACCACACGAGCCGCGCATAAATTTTGCGGACGCTCGCACTCGGCGCGAGATGATGCAAACGCCATTCGTCGAACGCAAACAGCGCAACGATGCCGCTCATCACAATCGCCATGCTCGCGACAAGCCAATCGCGCCAATCGAATGTGGTTTCGACCGGCAAGCGCGTGAGCATCTCATCCGCCTTGGGTAACCGATACGTTTCATCCGCCAAATGATCTGCCGAGTACTCGAACGCCGGACGATTGCTCGTCGCCTCAAACTCGACCCAGCCCGCCTCGGGGAAATACAACTCTGCCCACGCGTGCGCGTCCGCCTCGGTCACGATGTAACGCGCGTTGAGCGAATCGAACGAGCCCGGCGCATAACCGATGACGAGTCGCGCCGGAATGCCGGCGGCACGCGCAAGCACCACCATCGCGGACGCAAAATAATCACAGTACCCTTTTTGCAGATCGAACAAGAAATAATCCACCACATCACGATTGGCTGGCGGGGGCGGCAAATCCAGCGTGTACGAAAATTCGCGCAAATGTTTTTCGATGGCGCGTGCACGCGCGTACGGCGTGGGCTGGGTTGCGGTCAGGTCGCGCGCGAGATTGAGCACACGCACCGGCACATCGTCCGGCAGTTCGAGATAACGCGCGCGAATGTCCGCCGGATAATTTGCGCCGGTTTTTTGCAATTGCTCCGCATCAAGCGCAAGCACGCGCGACTCGGCACGATAATTCACCGCGCGAATTTCGGCGCTGAACGCATCGCCGCCCGCGCGCCACGCCACGCGATAATCATGGTCGGCAGTCGCAAGCGTGCCGGTCGCAAAAAGCAAATTGCTCTCCTCGCGCACACGATGAATTTGCTGTTGCACCGTGCGATGCGTTGAATCGGTCGCGTTGTTTACAAATTCGCCGGCGGAGTAATCCACAATCTCGGTTTCGCTCGTCAGCCATCCGCGTCCGGTGTAACGATCATACGTCGTGCTTCGCCAATAATGCGGCGGCGCAATGTAATCTTCCGGTGATTCAACGCGCGTGTCATCTGTTTGAATCGTCATCACGACAAGACGCGATAACTCGACGCCGGTGCCAATCAAGTGTCGGGTTGGCAAACCAGGCGAACGCATCACATCGAAAATTGTGGGCGCGCGTGTCGCGGGCGCCGGTTGCAAGCCAAACGATTCGGGCAGGTGATTCACTTCGATCCGTTCGCGCGTCAAATCTTGCGCGGCGCGAATTACCTCGTCTAACGAAAACGACGGTACGAGCGCGGCACACACGAGCAGAATCACCGCGAGCGAAACGCCGACCACCGCGAGGTCGAACGGAATGTCCTCGGCGGTTGGAACCTGGGTCGCGTGCCAGCGTTGTTCGCGTTCACTCTGCGCTCGGACAATGAACAATAACAACATGCTCGCGAGCATTGGCAAAAGCAAATCGGGATTGCCACCCGTGTACGACAACACCCCGGCAAACACGGCGAAACCTGGGACAAGCGCGGTGAGCGTACTGTGACGCCGTAACGCGTGCCAACTCGCCCAGCAGGCAACACCCCACGCGAGCAAACCCCACGCAAGCGCGGACGCGACCGGATCGAATGTCGGTGTGCCGTTCACCATCGCGCCGAGCCAATCACGCAAACGCGCAAGCAAAATCGCGAGGGCATTCCACAATTCAGCGAACGCGCGAATTGTTGGCGCGAGGTTAATCAACGCGCCACGCGGCACATTCACAATTTCGCGCGCGACCACGACCCAGGTTTGCGCGAGCACAATCAGTTTGCCGCTCAATTGACCAACACGCACAAAAACAATTTCACAGCCGAGTAACGACGCAATCAACGAGACGAGCCAGCCGGGAAATGGCACACGCGCCAACGCCCCACCGGCAAGCAACGCGAGCGTCATCAACACGAGTACAGACACGTCATCAAATCCGCGCACGATTTCACGCAACGCATAAATGGCAGACGCGAACGCGAGCCATAACAACGCGAGGGTGACAAGCGTGCTTGCGCCGAACACGCGCGCGAGCCAACGCAACCCGGCAATCATGCGAGCGCCTTCCAGGTCGCCTCGCGCGCGGCGCGACCCAGGACAACGCGCCCGTGCGGCGTGACGCGCCAATCCAATTCGCCGGCGTGTCCGGGCTGTGCGGCGCGGTGATCCAACGTGTCCCGCGTAATGATATGCCGTGCAATGCCCATGTTCGCCAACGATTGCGCGATGCCATTCGCATTTTGTGTGCCGCCGAACGAACTGGGATCGAGCACTAACACGGTCGGCACGATGCCGCGCCACATCAAAAACGGCAGAGCGTCCAACCATTCGCCGCGAACATCCGGCGTGATGAGGATGAGCGAGGAAAATTGGCGAAGCGATGTGCGCGCGCGCGTAAGCAAATCGCGCAGAGCCAGGTCGCCGGTCTGCGCGAGCGCAAGCGCACCCAGCACATCCCAACGTTGCGTTGCATCGTCACGCGGCGCGAGCCAAATTGAATCGCGCGCGCTCGCGGCAAGCCCAACGGCATGACGCGCGCGTAGTCCGACATCGGCAAGCGAGGCGGCGAGAATGATCGCGTGCTCAATCGTCGAGTCCGCGCCGTGCCCGGCTTGGACGCGCGCATTGAGATCGAGCACAATCCACCAATCGCCGCTCGGCGTGCTTTCAAATTGACGCACGAACAAATCATCGCGGCGCGCGGACGTGCGCCAGTGAATCGCGTTCACCGCATCGCCGGGTTGATATTCGCGCACCGTCGCCGCGTTGATCGTGCGTTCAAAGGTTGCGCGCCGCACACGTCCTTCGCCGAGTCGTCCGCCGGGCGCGACCTGGATTCCCGGCAGGTCAACAATCGGCGGCAAGACCAACATGTTTTGTGTCGCGCGCGATTCAATCACAATCGAGTAAATCCCAAACGGGTCGCCGGTGTGAATCGTCGTCGGACCCAGGGTGTACGCGCCACGTCGCGTGCATTGCCCGCGCACGAGCCAACGATTCTCGGTATCACTCCCCAGCCCGGTCGCCTGGCTCGTGTTGTACTCTGGCAGAGTTGAATGATCGCTCACCTCGACCCAGAGCGCGGGGAACTGACTGCGATTGACCAGCGTAAAGCGTTCTTCCAAACGGTCGCCGACTTGCGCCCAACCGAATCGCACTTGACGTTCGAGTCTGAGATGGCGCGCGAGCGAACGCGCCCACACGAACGCGATGAGCCACGCGCCGCCCAGCCCGACCAGCAAAATCATCCAGCCGCGAAATGGCGCGATGAGTTGAAGCGCAAGCAACCCGAGCACGACCCAGGGCAACAAGCGCGTTTTTAATTTGATGCGTGCGTTTGGATTTTTCATGATCGAAAAAAAGAGCGACCCGATGATGGGTCGCTTTATTGACATTGTCCGCCTTGCACAAACCGATCCAGCCCATCGGCGATGCCGAGCGCAAGCGCATCGCGCCGCTCTTTGAGCAATTTTTTATCCGCGCCGAGAAAACCCAGTTCGATGATCGCCCCCGGCACATTCGCGTTGATTTCATTCAACGCATGATAGTGTGTCATGTCGCGCGTGATACTGCCTTCGTGAAACGCCAATTGCGTCGTCGCCGCGTACGCATAACTCACACATCGCACCAGCCGATCATCCTCTTGCGGAATCGCGCTGTACTCGGCGCGCGCGACCTTGTAGCCGGACGCGTACATGATGCACGAGTCCACATGAATCGAGAGAAACACGCGCGGGTTGTAATCGCGCCGCGTGGCATTCAAACGACGATCAAACTCGGCGAGAATTTCGACGCGATAGCCGCGCGCTTCTAAAAATAATTTCGCGCGATTCGCCACATCAACGGTAATGTCCACTTCGCGCAAACCGTCGGGACACACCGCGCCGGTATCGGTGCCGCCCGAATGTCCGGCAAGGAGCGCAATCGGCGGCGGCACCGGCGTGGGCGTCGGCGTAATCGTCGGTGTGGGATAGGGAATCGAGGTGGACACAAACGCCACAGCGGTCATCACCGGCGGCGGTTTCTGTGCGATTGCGCCCGCCGTACACACGAGTCCCGCCAGCGCAAAAAATGCGGCGACGAGCGAAAGCCGCGACAATCTTTCGAGCGCGCTCCGGCGAATGAGAGGTGTGTGCTTGGCTGAAGATGACTCGCTCACAGAAATCCACTTGGCGAATGGGAGAGAGGGAGAATGGGAGAATAGGCAACCGCTCCTCCTCTCCCGTTCTCCCCCGCCCCCATTCTGATTTTCACCACAAGACCCGATTATCACCAACTCGCTTGGTCACGCGTTGCGCGTCAAGATATTCGAGCAGAGCAACCGCATACTTGCGACTCGTGTCGAATTGGTCGCGCACTTGACCGGCATTGACCTGCCCATCTTTACGAATCGTCGCCACTACCCAGTCGCGCATCGCGTTGAAGGCGCGCGGCGCCAGCAAAACCGAATCGCTCAAGCGCACCAATTTGTCTTGTGTAACCAAGACACTCAACGCTTCACTGCCAATTGCGGCTTCGGCGTCCGTCGCATTGGGCGGCGCGTACGGCACACGCTCGAATTGCGCGAGCAACGTGTTGACCTTGCGTGCGAGTTCCGGCGAAAATGTAATCGTAAAATCCGGACGGCGCACAACATCACTGCTCGCGACGAGCACTTGCTCTGCGCTCGCACGTTCGATCACACGATCAAACACGCGCGGCGTCAAACCCAATCGGCTTTTCAACTCTTCGCGCGGCAGACCGGCACGCAGTGGAAATTGTTTGTGGTACTCGTCGAGTGCGCCGCGCATTTTAACGGCGAGGGCTTGCCAGTTTGGCATCGAGATAAAGGCATTACCCAACGCAACTGCCCCGCCCGCTTCAACCTGGGTGCTCAAGGCTGACGCGATCACCTCCGCGCTCAACCCGGTGGCGCTCGCAATTTCTTTTGCGTCTGCCGGGTTGCCGGCGCGCGACGCGAGAAATTGCGCGACGATTTCGTCGGGCGTGCCACGCGCAAGCGTTTCTAAACGCGCGATCACATCCGGTTTGAAACGACGATGGCGTTTGCTCGCGTGCGGGTCAACGACCACGCCGCCGCCAATCGTGATGCTGGGTGAGGGAAAGCGAATGATGTAGCGATCCTGCTTGGCGAGCGCAACCGGTGCGGCGAGGTGCAATTGAATCCAACCACTCTCGCCCGGTTTCAGCTCGGTGTGTTCGAGCAAGCGCACGTGCGCGGGCACTTGCGCCGCGCCGGTGAAAAAATCCACCTCGGCATTGTGCGTGAGCGGCTTGGGCGCGGACGCGAGATAATTCAAGCGCGCATCGAGCAAGGTCGTGCCGCCAAGTGTGCCGGGCAAGGCAACGACCTGACCGCGCAATAAATCTTCGACCGCGAGACCGGACAGGTTGACCGCAACGCGACTCCCAGGTATCGCATGTTCAACCTTGGATTTGTGCGTTTGCAATCCGCGAATGCGTCCGCGTTTCCCGCTCGGCACAATTTCCACTTCTTGCCCAATCGCAAAACTGCCATCGCTCAACGTGCCGGTGACAACTGTGCCAAACCCGGCAATCGAAAACACGCGGTCAATCGGCAAACGCGGCTTGCCCAGATCAGTGCGCGGGGAAACAACCTTGAGCAGACGATCTAATTCGGCGAGGAGGTTTTTCAGACCGTTACGGGTTTTGGAAGAGACCGGAATAATTTGCGCGTCGGCGAGTACCGTGGACGCAAGTTCTTGCCGCACATCTGCCGACACCATCGCAATCCACTCGGCGTCCACCATATCACTTTTCGTCAAGGCGATGACACCGCCCTTGATCTGAAGCAAATCCAAAATCGCCAGATGCTCGCGCGTTTGCGGCATGATGCCTTCGTCCGCCGCGATCACCAACATCGCCGCATCAATGCCGCCCACACCCGCAAGCATATTTTTGATGAACGCTTCGTGACCTGGGACATCCACGACGCTGACCAGTTCGCCACTCGGCAAAGTGAGCCACGCGAATCCCAGGTCAATCGTCATCTCGCGTTCTTTTTCTTCTTTCAAACGGTCAGGGTCAATGCCGGTCAACGCTTTGACGAGCGTGGACTTGCCATGATCAACGTGACCCGCCGTGCCTATCACACGCACGCGTTAATCTCCCGCCGGGTTGGCGACCTTGCGCCCTTTGGGTCCGGGCTTTTCGCCTTCAATCCGCACGAGCAAATCTTCGATGACCTTGTCCTGGCTGATGTAACGTTTGCGTTCGGCTTCGACGAGCGTGCGCACAAGATTCACGATCATCACCGCGCGTTCGCGTCGTTCTCTTTCGATGCGCTCGACCAGTTCGTGCAATTGCGTCGCCACTTCGGGTCGCCAATCTTCGAGCTTGGTGATGCGATCCGAAACGACGGCGATGCGCTTGTTCCACTCGTCGCGCATAAATTGCCATTCGCCGATTTGTTGTTGCCAGCGTTTTTCCACGTCGGCGACAATTTGTTCGCGTTCCTTGCGGCGCGTTTCTTCGACGAGGCGTTGCCATTGCAAGAGGCGCGCTTCCATTTGCTTGAGTCGCTCTTCCAATTCCTGGAGTGGCGCAAAAATTTTGCGGTCTTCTTTGTACTTGTCCTGGATGCCACGCATTCACGCGAGCCACTCTTCGATCTCGCGGCGACTCGTCTTCATCTGCTCCGCCCACTCTGCCATGTGCCGCGCGCGCGATTGCTCGGCACGCCGCGCCGACTCGGCGGCATCCGCGCGTTCCTGGCGCAAGCGGTCGCCGAGTTGATGGACTTCGGTCATCAATTGACCGGTGCGTGGAACCCATTCTTCGACAACCGAGATGCGTTGGTTCAACACTTCGTCGCGCCGCATCGTGTCTTCCACTTCGCGCTGAATCGTGCCGAACGTAAGGTCAAGCCGATTGAGCACATCGTGGTCGCCGATGATGCCGCGCTGAAATTGTTGCAGGGCTTCGATCTGCATTTGGAGCGCGGAAAGAATTTGGTCAATCCGTTCGCGTTCGATCTGGCGAATTTTGAATTGTTCTTCTTCGCCCGCCAAGCGTCGCTTGTCCGCTTGTTCGAGAATCATTTGCACTTCGGTCTTGACCTGACCGGTCGCCTGCTCGATTTGCGAATAGCGCAACGCCTGATTTTGCAAACGCGCGAGGCGCTCTTCCAAGTCTTGCACGGTCTTGGTCAGTCCGGCAATTTGCGAATACTGTGAAGTGAGTTGTCCGCCCAACTCGGCAATCATCGCCTTGTCCTTGCGATGTTCTTCGTCGAGCCAGTTCACGCGTAGATTGATTTGGTCCAGATCCATCGTTCCTCCAACGGCAATTCGGTGCGGCAGATTATAGCATCAAACCCGAATGGGAACAAACGAATCAACGAATTGAACGTCCATTCATTTATTCGTTGTGCATTCGCGAATTATTTGAGCCAACCCTTGGCGCGTTCGACCGCGCGTTTCCATTCGGCGTAACCTTGTTCACGCTTCGCCGCGTCCCACTGCGGATCGAACACACGATCCACGCCCCAGTTCTGGCGCAGTTCGTCGAGCGATTTCCAGTAACCAACCGCGAGACCCGCCGCGTACGCCGCGCCGAGCGCGGTCGTTTCGTTCACGGTCGGTCGCACAACCTGGACGCCAAGAATATCGGCTTGCAGTTGCATCAAGAAATTATTTTTTACCGCGCCGCCGTCCACTTTCAACGTTTTGAGCGGCACGCCCGAATCTTTTTCCATCGCTTCGATCACTTCACGCGTTTGATAACAAATCGCTTCGAGCGTGGCGCGGACGAGATGTTCGCGTTTGGTGTACCGCGTCATGCCGACAATGGTGCCGCGCGCATACATGTCCCAGTGCGGCGCAAACAAGCCGTTGAACGCCGGCACAAAGTACACGCCGCCCGTGTCGGCAACCGATTGCGCGATCTCTTCCGTCTCGGCGGCGTTGGAAATGATTTTGAGATTGTCGCGCAACCATTGCACCGCCGCGCCCGCAATCGCAATCGAACCTTCGAGCGCATAACACGTCGCGCCGTTCGAGGCGACCGTCGTGAGCAAACCGGCTTTCGATGGCACGATGTCTTTGCCGGTGTTCAACAGCAAAAAGCAACCGGTGCCGTACGTGTTTTTTGCTTCGCCCGGCTCAAAGCCAACCTGCCCGAACAGCGCGGCTTGTTGGTCGCCCAAATCGCCGCACACCGGCACGCGCCCGCCAACCGCGCCGAGTTCCTCGGTGTAGCCGTACATTTTTGGATCGGACGAGGGGCGCACCTGCGGCAACATCGCGCGCGGAATGCCGAACACGGCGAGCAGTTCGTCGTCCCAATCCAGCGTACGCAAGTTCAACAGCATCGTGCGCGAGGCATTCGTGTAATCGGTGAGGTGGACGCCGCCATTTTTGCCGCCGGTCAAATTCCAAATGACCCAGGTGTCAATGTTGCCAAAAATCGCTTCGCCCTTGTCGGCTTTGGCGCGCAAGCCGGGAGTGTTGTCGAGCAACCATTTTATTTTCGTCCCGGAAAAATACGTCGCAATCGGCAAACCGGTTTTGGCGCGAATCATTTGCTCGTGCCCGTCCGCGATGAGCTTTTCGCAAATCGCTTGGGTGCGCGTGTCCTGCCACACAATCGCGTTGTAATACGGCTCGCCGGTTTTCGGATTCCACACCACGGTCGTCTCGCGTTGATTCGTGATGCCAATCGCGGCGAGGTTCGCGGCGTGGATTTGCGCCTTTGCCATCGCGCCGCCAATCGTCGTGCGCGTGCGATCCCAGATTTCGCCGGCATCGTGCTCAACCCAGCCCGGTTGCGGATAGATTTGGTGATGCTCTTCGTAATGCGACGCGACAACCTTGCCCGCGTGATCGAAAATCATGAACCGCGTGCCGGTCGTGCCTTGATCTACTGCGCCAATGTAGTTTGTCATCTTTGACCTCCTGAATTTGGACGGAGGACGAAGGACGAAGGACGAAGGACGAACGTTCGTCTTTCGTCCTTCGTCTTTCGTCTCGCAAGTTTAGAACCTTGATCTATGAACAATAAAAATTCCGCCGAGCACGAGCGCGCCGCCCACCACCTGCACCAGACCCACCGATTGTCCGAGGAGCGGCACGGCGAGCAGAGCCGTCAACACCGGTTGCGCGAGCATGGACGCCGACACAATCGGCGCGGACAAATGTCCCTGCGCGTAATTCAGCGACAGAAATCCGCCAATCTGAATGACAATTGCCATTATCGCAAAAATCGCATAACTTGCAACTGGGTAGCCAACGAGCGGAGCATTCAACCCAAGCGTCAGCACGAGCAAAACGAGCGCACTCGTCATCGTCGAAATCCACCACGCGACCAGCGCACTCAAGCCGGCGCGCGCGCGTTCCATCGTCAGCATGTACACCGAGTAGACAAAACTTGCCACAATGGCGAGCAAATCGCCAAACCCCAACGCGGGATGCGCGAGCAAATCTTGACCCAGGATCATCAGCACGCCGGCAAGCGCGCACACGAGACCGACCCAAAAGGCGCGGCGCAGTCGTCGCTTGAACAGGAACATTGCCGCGAGCGGAACCCACACCACCGACAAGTTGCCGAGCAAGGTCACGTTTGCCGCCGTCGTGATTTGCGCGCTCGAATTCCATGCCCAGAGATTCAAGCCGAAAAATGTGCCAGCAATCACGGCGACGCTCAATTGACCCGGCGCAATGTTCGCTTGACGCGCGGCACGCGCAAACGGCAGAGCCATCACGGTCGCGGCAATCGTCATGCGGAAAAATCCGATCACGGTCGCGGGCGCGTTCGCCCAGCGCACGAGAATCGCCGCCATCGAAACGGCGAGAATGCCGAACACGAGCGCAAGCGTGGGCAGTGCACGCGAGGATTGATGTTGGGTTGTCATGATTGCACTTTTTTGTCATTTCGACGAGCCGCGTAGCGGCGAGGAGAAATCCCTCTACATGGAGTGGAGATTTCTCGCGGCACAAACCACCGCTCGAAATGACAAAACAACTTTGGATTTTCTCTCATCGCGTTTTCGACCGATGCACGATGATGATGCCCACGAGCACCAACACGCCGCCAATGATTTGCAACAAATCGAGCGATTGACCGAGCAGAGGAATCGCGAGAAGCGCGGTCACGACCGGCTGACCGAGCGAAGTCGGCGCGACGATGGACGCCGGCAAATGTCCGAGCGCGTAATTCACCGAGAGCAAACTCGCCACCTGCACGACAAGCGCGAGACCCAGGATGCTCCAGTACGTTTGCGCCGGATAACCGGTCAGCGGAAAACCGAACGCGAGACAAATCAGCAACAGCGCGACCGTGCTCGTCGCCGACGACACCCACCACGCGACCATCGAAGAGAGTTTGTCGCGCGAACGTTCGGCGGCGAGAAAGAAAAATCCGTACCACACGCCGGCGAACATCGCGAGCAAATCGCCCATGCCGAGCGTGGGATGCGTGAGAAAATCCTGGCCGAGCACTACCAGGATGCCGACAATCGCAATGAGCAAGCCGAGCCAAAATGCCGGGCGCAATTTTTCCTTGAAAATGATGAGCGCGCCGAGCGCAACCCAGATGACGGACGTGTTGCCAAACAAGGTCGCGTTTGCCGCCGAGGTCATCATCGCCGATGTGTTCCAGATTGCCAGGTCGAGCGCGAAAAAAATTCCGCCGATGATGGCAAAGCGCAAATGACGCGGCGACAAGGGCGCTTCGCGTTTCGCGCGCAGGAACACGGGCACGGCAAAGATGGAAATCGCGATGAGCATGCGATAGAACGCGCTGACCGGACCGGGCGTGTTTGCCCAACGCACAAAAATACCGGACATGCCCATCGCGGTGACGCCGAAGACGAGGATGAGGTACGGCAGGATGTTGACGCGAGGACGCGGTGATTCGGTGGTTGGGTGGTTGGGTGGTTGGGAAATTGGACGCTCCTAATTTTTTTGCTGGGATTAATTTTATGTGTCATTTCTCG
>CAZPIR010000042.1:0-14124 GCA_964586085.1 uncultured Anaerolineaceae bacterium
ATTTTAGGATGGGCTTTAAAGATCAACCATTGTTCAGTCGCGGTAGTGGCAGTGCCCGAGCTGAGAATCAAGCTACCCTTGAGTTCCATCGACCCGCGAACTTCTTGCAGGCCGGCGTATGCGGCTTCTTTACTGCGTTCGGTGAGGAACGTGCCGGTGTCAAGACGGTAAAAGCAAAGATGGCGGCGACTACGACAAAGGCGATCAAGATGATCGCGGTTTCCAACGCGGTAATGCCGCTTTCATCTTTCATCGTGCGATACAATTTGGCGTTCATTTTGAATCTCCTTTCTGGGTGTGAAATAAATTTCTGGGCGAATTAGGGTGATAGAAAAAACAGCTTGTCGTTATACCCTCCTTCACAATAAATCGTTTGTTTGCGTGCCTATTTTCTGTGCCCAGTTTACATCAAAAAACGCAACTGTATTTTTCAAATTCATTGCAAAATAATTTATGGCACATCCAATCAACATTTTGTCCTGCAACCGTAAAATCAAAAGCGGTTCGACCAAATATTTGATCGAACCGCCAATACGGTTGAACGATGTGAGTTAGCGCAAATCGGTGACGGCTGAGATGTAGGCAGGCGCGGTGCGCTCGATCAAGAGTACGCCGCCACTCATCGGCTTGATTTCCAGCGCAAACTGATCGTTTGCCGCAATTGTGACGGTGGACGGCAATCGAATGCTGATTTTGGCAACCTTGCCCTGCGAAAGAATCTGGAGCGAACTGGTTGGCGTGGCAAGATCTGCCGAGACCCATTCACCCGCGCCGGGCACCACCCAGGTCGTGCCATCGGTAAGCACTTTCATCGTCAATTCATAGTTGACCGTCGAGGAACGGAAAGTGATACGCGTCTTGCTCAGGTCTTGCGACGAACCACCCGTCACATTCGACAGGTTAAAAATCAACCATTCCTGATTGAGAGTCGAATCCGAGGTAAGGACAAGACTGCCCTTGAGTTCCATCGAGCCGCGAACTTCTTGCAGACCGGCATACGCAGCTTCTTTACTGCGCTCGGTGAGGAACGTGCCGGTGGTCAAGACGGTAAAGGCGAAAATGGCGGCGACGACGACAAAAGCAATCAAGATGATAGCGGTTTCCAAGGCAGTAATGCCGCTTTCATCTTTCATCGTACGATACAGTTTCGTGTTCATTTTGAATCTCCTTTCTGGGAATTGGGTTGAGAAAAATTTTGCTTACCATTGAGGGTGTTGAAATAACTAAACCTGCCGATATGCCCCTCCTTGATTATGCATCGTCTGTTCGCAATCAAGTTTTCTATGCCTAGTTTACACTAAAATGAATACCGTACGCTTTGAAATTAATTGCAAAATAATTTATAGAGCATTCATGGAGATCTGTACGGTTGCCAACTTTCCACATCCGCAAAATTAAAAGCGGTTCGACCAGGTATCCAGTCGAACCGCCTATCTGATTGGCTAGTGATGCGTTAGCGCATATCCGTGACAGTAGTGATGTAAGCAGGAGCCGTGCGTTCGATCAAGAGCACGCCGCCACTCATTGGCTTGATTTCCAGCGCGAATTGATCGTTCGCCGAGATTCTAACCTTACCCGGCGTATCCGGCAAGCGAACCGTGATCTTGGCAACTTTGCCTTGCGAAAGAATCATCAACGAATTAGTGGGGGTCGCCAAATCGGCTGACACCCATTCGCCTTTGTTGGGGATTGTCCATGCAACCCCATCTGCTTTAACATTCATCGTCATTTCTTGGTTGACCGTCGAGGAACGGAAAGTGATACGTGTCTTGCTCAGGTCCTGCGAAGAACCGCCGGTCACATTCGACAGGTTAAAAATCAGCCATTCATCATCATTAGCAGAATCCGAAGTGAGTACGAGACTGCCCTTGAGTTCCATCGAGCCGCGAACTTCTTGCAAGCCGGCATACGCGGCTTCTTTGCTACGCTCGGTGAGGAACGTGCCGGTGGTCAAGACGGTAAAAGCAAAGATAGCGGCGACCACAACAAAGGCAATCAAGATGATCGCGGTTTCCAACGCAGTGATACCACTTTCATCTTTCATGATACGATACATTTTGGTGTTCATTTTGAATCTCCTTTCCAAATGCTTTTGGGGTAAAAAAACTATCGAGTGGCCAAGTATGTCCACAAATTTGCTTGTTCGATAACTGCCTCCTTGCAACGGTGCCATCCATCAAGCCTAGTTTCTATGCCACGAATTTATCACGGCGCGAATGAGTATGCCCTTTTAAATTAATTTCAGAATAATTCTACCTACTTGCCTCAAAAACAATCTCTGAGCGCTTTGATACCAGAGACTCCCGCAAACGGGGTTGACCGATCAAGCCAAATGCGAGCGGTTCGGCTGAGAACCCAGTCGAACCGCTCGCAGATCACGCGCGCGTATTTATTTAGCGCATATCGGTGACTGCAGTAATGTAGGCTGGCGCTGTCCGTTCAAGCAAGAGCACGCCACCACTCATCGGCTTGATTTCCAACGCAAACTGGTCGTTTGCCAAGATTCGCACACCTGCTGGCAGGTTGACGGAGATCTTGGCAACCTTGCCTTGGGAGAGAATCGTCAATGCATTGGCAGGCGTCGCTAGATCCGCTGAAACCCATTCACCCGCAGCTGGCACTACCCAGGTCGTCCCATCAGCCGCAAGGTTCATTTTCAATTCATAGTTGACCGTCGAGGAGCGGAATGTGATGCGCGTCTTGCTCAGATCTTGCGAGGAACCGCCGGTCACATTCGACAGGTTAAAGATCAACCATTCCTTGTCGGCGGCGGCATCGGAGGTAAGCACGAGGCTACCCTTGAGTTCCATCGAGCCGCGAACTTCTTGCAAGCCGGCATACGCGGCTTCTTTGCTACGCTCGGTGAGGAACGTGCCGGTGGTCAGGACGGTAAAGGCAAAGATGGCGGCGACCACAACGAAAGCAATCAAGATGATCGCGGTTTCCAACGCAGTGATACCACTTTCATCTTTGATCATGCGATACACTGGGGTTTTCATTTTGAATCTCCATTCTGAATACACGTTTTGGGTAAAAAATTCCAAGTGGTCGAGCCCGTCAACAAATTTGCTTGTTCGATAACTGCCTCCTTGCAACCTTGCCGTCCATCAAATCTTGTTTCTATGCAACCACATTAACATTAGTTAGACAAGTGTGCCCTTTTAGATTAATTTCAGAATAATTCTATCCAGACCAGGTTCTGGTACCTATCTCGGCGAACACACAACCACGTTACCTTGTTGAGTAAAAAGTGAGCGGTTCGGCTGGAGAACCAACCGAACCGCCATTGTGTCAAATCGGTTAAATTAGCGCATATCCGTAATTGCGGTAATCAGCGCGGGTGCGGTGCGTTCAATCAAGAGCACGCCGCCGCTCATCGGCTTGATTTCCAGCGCAAACTGACTGTCTGCTTGAATCTTAACGCCGCTCGGCAAACTGACCGTAATCTTGGCAACCTTGCCCTGCGAAAGAATCATCAACGATTTGGTCGGATCAGACAGATCCGCCGAGACCCAATCACCCTGCGCGGGTTGGGCCCAAGTCGCGTTATCTGTCAAAACCATCATATCCAATTCTCGGTTGACCGCTGTGGAACGGTACGTGATGCGTGTCTTGCTCAGGTCTTGGGACGAACCGCCGGTCACGTTCGACAAGTTAAAGATCAACCATTGTTCAGTCGCGGTAGTGGCTGTACCCGAACTAAGCACGAGGCTACCCTTGAGTTCCATCGAGCCGCGAACTTCTTGCAAGCCGGCGTATGCGGCTTCTTTGCTACGCTCGGTGAGGAACGTGCCGGTGGTCAAAACGGTAAAGGCAAAGATGGCGGCAACCACAACGAAAGCAATCAAGATGATCGCGGTTTCCAAGGCAGTAATGCCGCTTTCATCTTTCATCGTACGATACAATTGAGTTTTCATTTGGCATCTCCATGTTCGGTCTGAATCTTGATTAAACATTTTTTTGCGGCTACTGTAACCAGTAGATGAATGTGGGTGATACTTCCCCCTTTGCACACTTGTGCGTCCAACTTTTATTAAACCAACTTTACAGCTAATTATCTGGTTGTGCCATTTTGAAATAGTTTCAGAATAATTCGCTCGCTCGTCAACGCAGACGCCCAATCACATAGCGCACTGCCATGCTACCGGCAACCACCACCATCAGCAACGCCACCAGCAACCACATGGCAGGAATCACGGAATTGACTACCGCGACCAACAAGACGACGACCGTCAGCAGAACCAAAATGTCGGGGCGATTGCGGAAAAAGCCCGCCGCGTTACGCCACGCCACATCCTGCCATTGCGGGTCTTCTTGTTCCAACAACAACGCCAACGGATACATCTGCACCAAAAGCCAGACAAACGCCAACGCAATCCAAAACGCGCGCAAAAACACTGCAATCGTGGGATCCATCGCCAACGGCAAACTGCCCGGCAAATAGAGATAGACATTGCTGAACAAGACAATCGCGATGAACATGTTCACCATCGCCAGCACCCAGGCTTTTTTCTGCCAGCGGGCAGTCGTGTTCGCGCGCTCGGGCAAATTCTTTTGGATCTCGACAAGAGTGTGTTGGATGTCGCCCTTGAGCATTTTAATTTCGTGTTCTAACGCTTGAATGCGTTCCGCCATTTGTTCAGGATTCATCTTGACCTCATTCCACTGGCTTTACTATACTGCGAATTATACCGCGTGCCCTTTTAGGTTTATTGCAAAAAAATTCGCCGCGCGTGATTACGCCGGCGAAAAGAAATAACCTCGTCCGCGCACTGTCCGAATCAACTGCGGCGCATCAGGTCCCGCTTCGAGTTTTTGACGAAGGCGGAACACCACCGAACGAATCACGCTTTCCACCGTCCACTTGTCCATCCCCTCATACCCCACCGATTTTGCCAATTGATTGCACGAAAGCACTTGATTCGGTTGTTCCATCAAGGCGACAAGAATCGAGACCTCGCTTTCGGTCAGTTCGACCGAACGCGGCGGATTGGTGCGAATGACTGCCACACGCTTTTCGCGATCAAGTTCGAGCAAGCCATCCGGGATGATCGGCATCGTCGCCGCGCCGGGGATTGGCGCGGGTTCATTCGGATCGCGCAAGGCATCCATCACATTACCAATCATCGCCAACAATTGTTGCCGACGCAATTGTTGCGCGCGTTCTTCCATCGCCTTGGCAATCACCAAGTATAAATCCTCAGACTTGATTGGCTTGAGCAAATAATCGAGCGCATTCGCTTTGATCGCGGCGATCGCGCTTTCGGCGCTGGCATGCGCGGTGAGCACGATGATAAGCAAATCGCGACGCAGATCGCGCGCGCGGCGCATGATTTCGACGCCCGGCATTCCCGGCAACGCCAAATCCACAATCATCAAATCAGGATTGCTCTGCGCAAGTATTTTGAGCGCGTCTTCCCCATTGCGCGCTTGGTCTACCACGCACCCCTTCAACTGCAAAAATTTGGCAATGGGCTGACGCACATTGTCATCATCGTCAACGACGAGCAGGTGCGGCGCAGGTACGCTGGAGGCGGAAGAAGACGGAACCATGGGATCGGCAAGGATTGGCAAAATCAATGCGAGGATCGCTTGCGTGATGGGCGAGTATCATTTTCGATTTGAGCGAGCATCACTTGGCGTTGCCGCCAACCCCACGATAGAGCGACCAAGCAAATCAGGACGAGCATCAGTTCAAACACGGCACACCTCCGTGAAAAAATCCCACTCCCTGTGCTGAAGTGGTATGATGAGTTGAAGCAACATCGGAACGTCTTCGGCGGCTCGGCGGTCGTTTGCGCTTGCAAGAGGACCCGTAGCTTTGCGTCGCCGGCTTTCGCCGGGTTTGCCTTTATCGGAATGTTTTACTTGACTGCATTATAAAGTCGCTATCGCTTGGGCTTAATAGGATAATCTGGCTAATACTAGAGACCCATTCGTGAAGCGAACGAAAACAAAACACGAGCCAGTACTCTGACTCGTGTAAATTGCCGAATTATTTTTCACGCCGAAACAAGGCGAGCGCGCGTGTGCGGGCAATCGCATGTTCCACAATCGGAGCCGGATAATCGGCAATCGTCTGCGACAATAATTCCCAGGGCGCGTGAATGTCTCGCGTTGCAACGTGCGCGAGTTCGGGAACCCAGCGACGCACGTAATTACCATTCGGATCGAAACGCTTACCTTGCAAGACTGGGTTGAAAATACGAAAGAATGGTTGCGCGTCCGTGCCGGTGCTGGCGCTCCACTGCCAGCCGCCATTGTTTGACGCGACATCGCCATCAATCAGTTTTTGCAAAAAATATTTTTCGCCCCAACGCCAATCAATCAACAAATCTTTGGTAAGGAACGACGCAACAATCATCCGCGCGCGATTGTGCATCCAGCCGGTTGCGTTGAGGTGGCGCATTCCCGCATCCACGACCGGAAACCCCGTGCGCCCGGCGCACCACGCCGCAAATTTCTCGGCGTCATTTTCCCAGGCAAGGTTTTTATAATCGGCGCGAAATGCTTGGCGCGCCGCGTGCGGAAAATGGTACAGCACGTGCGCGAAAAATTCGCGCCACACAATTTCGTCAATCCAGGTTTTGATGTGCTTTGCAGTTTGCACGTCGGCACTCGTTTGCCGGTCGCGTGCGTCGCGCACGAGTTCGCGCGCCGACACCGTGCCGAAATGCAAATGCGGCGACAAGTGCGAGGTTGCATCCGCGCCCAGGTCGTTGCGCGTGTCGCCGTACTGTGCGACGCCATTCGCACGACGGAAAAACGTGCGCGCTAATTTCTGTGCTTCTGTTTCGCCGCCGCGCGCGAACGTCGAATTTATTTCGAGCGTTGGCAAATCAAGCGATGCAATCTCCGGCGGCGTGTTCAAATTTTTGCGCGTCGCAAACCGCGCGGGCAAACCGACCCGTTCTTCAAAGCGAATGCGAAAGCGCGTGAACACGGTGTACGGCGTGCCATCGTCTTTGAGCACTTGCTCCGGTTCAGACAAGTACACATCGCCAAACGTTTCGACGCGCACACCCAGGTCGTTCAACGTGCGCGTCACTTGCCCATCGCGTTTGCGCGCGAACGGCGTGTAATCGCGATGAAAATATACGGCGTCCGCGTGCGTTTCTCGAACAAGACGCGGCAACTCGTTTGCCGGATTGCCGCGTCGTAAAATCAATCGCCCGCCCTGTTTACGCAAACGCGCATCCAGGTCGTGCAGTGCATCGAACAAAAATTGCCGGCGCGCGGGCGCAAGTTTCTCACTTTCAAGTAATCGCGGATCGAGAATAAAAACCGGGATGACGCTCGCGCCATCGTTCAAAGCGTGATGCAAGGTTGCGTTATCGGTCAAGCGCAAATCGCGCCGCACCCACCAAATGATCCGTTGCATACAAATCTTTTGTAGAGACGTAGAATTCTACGTCTCTACGCCACCGACCCATCGAACGGCTTGTCCCAGGGCGTACCGAGCACGCCGTGCAACAACAACTCAATCGGCGGATGATCGGCAATCGTCTCGTAATAGTACGGCAAACGAATCTTGCCATCACGTCCGATGATGAACGTGCCGGACATTTGCATCACATCCTGACCTTTGGGCGGCAGTTCGGCTTTGTGTCCGTGTTGTTGCGCGCGTACCGTGCCGCTAATCACTTGCGGCGACAAGGCGACTTGATATAAATTGCCGCGTTCCAAACCAAACGCGCGATACGCGGCGCGTTCGGGGTCGGCGAGACACAGAATGCCCGGCGCAAATTGTTTGCCAAACTCGCGCGTCGCCTGCGCATCGCCTTGCGTAACCGCCACCAAATACAAGCCGACTCGTTCCAGGTCAGCGTGCGCGTGTACCAACTGGTCGAGCATTTCTTTGCACTGCGGACAACCAAAGTGGCGCGTGAACGAGAGCAGTAACGTATGCTCCGTCCACAGCGACGACAATTTTATTTTTGCGCCTTCGCCGTTCAGCAATTCAACATCGGGCGCGGGATCGTTGTAGTTGAGTCGAGGAATTTTTGTCATCGAGAACACCTCTACGCCGCGACCGGCGTGGCGACGATTTGTTCCATCCGTGACGATGCGCGTTCGGCGGAACTGGCAAACGCGAGAATATCGCGTTTATCGGCGATGATGTTTTTCACCTGACCATCGCGCATCTGAATGATGCGATCCGCGTACTGGCACATTCGCAAATCGTGCGTGACCATAATGCCGGCGCGTTTTTGTTCGTGAATCAAATTCGCAAACGTTTCGACCGCTTGATGCGCACGCTCGGTGTCGAGACTCGCGGTCGGTTCATCGGCGAGCACGACGCTGGGACTGTGAATGAGCGAACGCGCAATTGCCACGCGTTGTTGTTGCCCGCCGGAAAGTTGGCGCGGCAAATTGTTCAGCCGCTCACCCAAGCCGAGTCGCGTCAACAACTCGCGTGCGCGTTCGCGTCCGGCGCGGTCATACCGACTGTTGAGTCGCAACATCAATTCGACGTTTTCGAGCGCGGTCAGGTACGGCACAAGGTTGTTCGCCTGAAACGTAAACCCGATTTTTTCGCGGCGAAATTGCGCGCGCCGCGCTTCGCTCATCTTTGCCAGGTCTTGCCCGTCAATCAACACCTCGCCTTCGTTCGGGCGCAACAGCGCGGCGATGATCGCCAGCAAGGTCGTTTTGCCGGAACCACTCGGTCCCACGAGCGCGACAAATTCGCCGGGGAGAATGGAGATGGATACATTGTCCACCGCGCGCGTGATCGCGCCATCGCCCTTGTAAAATTTCGAGACCGCAATTGTTTCGAGAGATGCTTCCATATTCTTTAGCCACCCAAGCCCAAAGCTGTTAATGGTTCGACGCGCAACGCGTACCGCACGGACACGAGTCCACCGACCGGACCTACCGTCATCAACGAACCGATGCCAATCAAAATCGCACTCGGCGCAAAGGCAATCGGCACAGTCGCGGGAATGGCGACCGCGAGACCCAACGTCACCGCCGTGCCAATCGCCACGCCCATCAAGGTCACGATAAAAATTTGCACAACCGAGGCGACGGCAATCACACCATTCGGCGCGCCAATCGCTTTGAGCATCCCGATCTGCGGAACTTTTTGCAAAGTTTGAATTTGGAAAAAACCGCCGATGACGAGAATGCCGACGAGCAAGGAAAAAAATTGTTGCGTGCTCAACGTGCTCTGTTGCGCGGAATAACCCGGCGTGTTTTCGTACGCCGTCTTGAGCGTGACGACTTCGACATCGTTCACCTGGCTTTGCAAAACATCGCGCATCGTCTCCACATCCGCGTCGGCGCGCAGTTTGACGATGACGATATTCGAAACCAGGTCGGTCGCATTCGGATTCACGGCGAGCTGGGGTTTGATGCGCTCGAAAGTCAAAATGGGAACGATGATTGCCGGTTGAATCGAGTACTGCCGTCCGTCCGTGATACCCGCCACACGGAGCGTATAAAATTCTTCGCTCGTGCCCTGGATCACGCGAATCGTCAACTCGTCGCCGAGTTTATAGCCCGTGCGCGCCGCGACGTTGCGATCGATGATCGCATCCTTGCCGCGCTTGTCTTCCAAGCCATTGCCGGTCACCACCGGCGGCTCGCCGGGTTTCCCCGGTTCGACGCCAATCAAGGCAACGTTCACTTTTTTGCCTTCGCCGTACAACAAGCCGACACTCGCAAAGCTCGCTTGTCCTGCATCTTGCACCTGAGGATAGCGACGCACTTCGGCGAGAATCGAACGATCCAAGCGGCTCGCGCCAATGTTTAGGTCTACATTTTTCTTGAACACGATCAATTCGCCGTTCAGCTTTTCGATGTACTCTTTGTTGCCGTTGCCCAAGCCGTCGGCAAGTGCCGAGATGAACAGCACGAGCACGGTGATGAGCGCGATGACGAGACTGAACAACAAGAATCGTCCGCGATTACGCCAAACTTCTTTTAACGCCAAATAAAAACCCATCTTCACCTCAAAGGCGACGGATGACCGACGCCCATCACGGTCTATTTTTTCAACGATGTGAACGCGACAATGCCAATCCCATTTTGTTCAACGCGATGCCAACCGGCTTCGTCCAGCGTGGCGTTGAATTCGTCGCGCGTGGGGAACGTGATGCCGCTCAACTTGGCTTGCGCCTGCGCGAATTTTCCCAGCGCGCGCGTCGCCGCGAGCAAACTCATCGTCACGAGTCGTCCGCCCGGTTTGCACACGCGATACGCTTCGCGCAATGCCTCGCGCATCGAACGAAATTCGTTGAGCGAGCCGCCGCACGCGAGCGCGTCCACGCTCGCCTCATCGAACGGCAAGCGATCCGCGTTCGCGCGCACGTGCGCGATGTTGTGAACGCCATCACGTTGCGCGTACTGCACACCCGCGCGCAACATTCCCGGCGCAATGTCAATCGCAAACATTGTCGGCGCAGAATCGCCGAGATGCTGGGTCGCTCGCGCAATGCCGCGCGCGTACAAACTCGTGGACGAACCCAGGTCAACGATCAGCTCATTCGCTTTAGGCTTGAGCGAATCATTCAGCCACGCGAGTTCGCGCGCGACCGAAAATTTTTCGCCGGTCAACAAGGTCAGCGAACGCGGTCGCCAAACGTTTTCGTACGCCCAGGGCAGGAGCGGCAAAAAATTACTTGTACCCGCGAGCGTCAATCGGCGCGCATCATCTGACGTGGCAAGGTCAAGCACCTCGTCGCGCATCGCGTACTGGGCGCGACACGCTTCGCACACCACCTGGTTCATGGTGCTCACGCGCAAGCCACGCGCATTGCAACGCGGACAACGTAACGCGCCGACCCAGGTTGACTCACGCATTTGCGCGCGCGCCCAACCAGAATTTGCGCCAATCGCCGCCACTCGCGCGAATCGCGAGCAAAACATAGAGCGCGGCAGTCCAATTGCCGAGCACCATCATCAAGAAAATCCAAATGACGGAACGCCCGATGGAATTTTCGCGGTACGCAATCCACAGCGAAAAAATCGCAAAGCCCACGTACAAATCCACGAGCGAGACGATGCCCCAGGGATTTGATGTGATCCACGCGCCCTCGGTTGCAAAATTACCGAACGCAAACGCGTACCCAATCGCGAGCGTCATTGCGAGCAAACCAATCACTGCTAATACTTGTGCCGTCTTCATGGTTTACCTGTTTCCTGGTTGACTTGCCGGAAACCACGGCACAAATTCGCTCGTCGTTTCGACGTACACTTTGTAACCGGGTTTCGTTTCCTTTAATGTTTTTTCGAGCAGAGCCACACCCGACACGCGCATCAGCAATAGCGTCATGATGATTGGCGCGAAAATCGTCCACCACGCGCCGGTCGCAAGCGCGATGAGATAAAAGCCCCACCATTGCGCCGCGTCGCCGAAATAATTCGGATGGCGCGTGTATCGCCACACGCCGGTCGTGAGCAGTTTGCCCTTGTTCGCTGGATTATTTTTGAACTGGGCGAGTTGCCAATCGCCGACGGCTTCAAAGAAAAAGCCGAACGCCCACACCGGGAGCGCGATGAAATCGAGCCAGGTCAAATCGCGCGGGGTGGCGCTCGCTTGTGCGGCAACGAGCGGCGTGGCGATAATCCACATTAACACGCCTTGCAACAAAAACACCTTAAAGAAACTGTACCACCACCACGTCGCGCCGGACTCTTCGCGCCACTTGGCGTAGCGAAAATCTTCCGGCTTGCCGGCATTGCGTGACAAAAGATAGAGCGTGAGCCGCAAGCCCCAGATTGTGACGAGCGCGGCGAGCAACCATTTGCGCGCGGGCGCGGCGTCGGGCGCGAACACAAACGCGACCCCGTTCACGATAACGAAACCGGTGCCCCAAAAAATATCCACGATGCTCGAATTTTTCAGCGCGAGACTGACGAGCCACAACGCGAGCATCATCACGAGAATCGCCGCGCCAACAACGAGATAGAGTGTCACAAAATCCATAACCGCCTCACTTTGCCGCGACGCATACAAAACCAATTACGCCAGGTCCAATGTGCGCGCCGAGCACCGGCGTAATGTTCACAGTCAGCAAATCACCAGCGGGCAACAAATGCTTCGCCGTTTCACGCAACTCGGCGACGCGTGCGAGCGCGTTCGTGTGAATCAATGCGACCCGTTCAAGCTTGCCCACCTTTTCGAGCAGTTCGAGCAAACGGCGCGTCGCACCTTCACGCGTGCGCACCCGTTCGGCAGTCGGCTTGCCCTCGTGAATTTTCAACAACGGCTTGACCTGTAACAACGTACCCATCGCCGCAATCGTGCCATTCATACGCCCACTGCGTTTGAGAAATTCGAGTGTGTCGAGCGCGGCGAACACGTGCGTACGCTTGCCCAGGTCGTCGAGCATCGCTAGAATTTCCGGCATGGTCGCGCCACGTTGCGCCGCTTGTGCCGCCGCTTCGACCATCAAACCGAGACCCAGTCCCAGTTGCCCCGAATCGCGCACGGTGACACGCACGGATTTCGTTTCGTTCGCGGCGACCTGCGCCGAGTTGAGCACCGCGCTCAACGAAGTCGAAATGTGCAAAGACAAAATATGATGGACCCATAAAACTAGACACCACAAACAGGCAAATTCAGATACAATGCAAACATGCGAAAAAAATATTCACCGGCTTTCAAAGCCGAAACCACGCTCGAGCTCTTGAAGGAAGAAAAAACGATCGCCCAAATTGCTTCAGCCCGGCATGTGCATACGACCCAGCTCAACCAGTGGAAAGCTATTGCGTATAAAGGTCTGGTGCGTTTGTTCACCGACGAGGGCAAAACCGAAGCCGCACTCAAAGCCCAATACGCGCAGAAAACCGATGAGCTCTATGCCGAGATTGGCCGATTGACCACCCAGGTCAATTGGCTCAAAAAAAAATCTGGCATCGACCCTGACTCACACTGAACGGCGCGCTTTGGTCGAATGGTCCGACACTCCGTTTTCGTTGCTGGATCAGGCGAACTTGTTGAGTTTGAGTCGCGCCAGTCTCTATTATCAACCCACCGGACCTTCGCTCCACGAACTGGCCGTGAAACGGCGGATCGATGAGATCTACACCGCGTATCCGTTTTACGGGTCACGCAAAATCCTGGTGATACTCAAACGAAGCTTTGTGATCAATCGCAAAGCGGTGCAACACTATATGCGCGAGATGGGTCTCGCCGGGATTGTCCCAGGACCGAACTTGAGCCACCGCAACCTGGCGCACAAGATTTACCCGTATTTACTGCGGCATTTGAGCATCGCCCGCCCCAATCAAGTGTGGGGGATTGACATCACCTACATTCGGTTAGCCACCGGGTGGATGTATCTCGTCGCCGTGCTCGATTGGTTCTCACGCTATGTGGTCAGTTGGGAACTGGATCAAACCTTGGAGATGCCTTTTGTGTTACAGGCCGTCCAGCGGGCCTTGGCGCAGGCGACGCCCGAGATTTTCAACAGCGATCAGGGCAGCCATTTCACCAGTCCTCAATACACCGATCTCTTGCAGGCGGGCCAGGTCCAAATCAGTATGGACGGTCGAGGGCGCGCCCTCGACAATATCTTTACGGAACGGCTCTGGCGTTCGGTGAAATACGAAGAAGTGTATTTGCATGAGTATGCGTCGCCACGTGAAGCGCGCCAAGGTCTGAGCCGGTATTTTGAGTTTTACAATCACGAGCGCCCCCACCAAACCTTGGCGTATCGAACTCCCATGGAGGTCTATTTCGGTAAACACTAAATCAGCGCCCACGAACCAGGAGGTCTGTGGAGGTGTGGACAACGGTAGCCCTGTTGCCCACAGCCTCCACAGACCCGACGACTACGGCTTCGACTACCCTGACCTATCAACTTTCATCCAAGGAGGATTTTGTATCTGAAAATTGCCTCCGCCAGTGTCTTGACAAAGGGGTCCACCTTAGACGCAGATCAATTAAAAACAGTAATGAATAACATTAATGATCCTCTTATTCGTGCAATGTTGATAAGTTATGTACATAATATTAGAAGTATAAACGGTTTAAATACAGCCGCAAAAGATACTATTTTCCTTGGAAATCAAACTTCCACGGTATATATGTTTGACCATGAAGAATTTCATTCAGCTCAATTCGAAACTAAAACAACTGCTAAAACAATAATAGGTATTAAATGGGAATATCAA
>CAZPIR010000043.1:0-14090 GCA_964586085.1 uncultured Anaerolineaceae bacterium
CCGATCAGAACAACACACGCTCCCGAATACGGGAAGCGTGTCCTACAATAAAAGACCTCCCCGACTGGGCAGTGACTTTACAAAAACGGTTCGAAGAATCACTCGACGACGACCTCAACATGACAGAAACACGCAGCCGCGAGCGCGGCGTTGCGGTGCCGGGAAGGGTTGGTTGTCGCAATGCTTGTGCTTGCTCGGCGACCTTGGTGTTGACGAGCAAGGATTCGCCGGACTCGATGATGTGGCGACGAAAGCCGCCCACCGGTTGCGGCTCGGCGACGTACACACGCTTGCCTCGCTCGATGGCATAACGGTGCTCGACCTTGTCGGTCTGCGGATCATACAGCGAGATCATAACAACTTGAGCGTTAAAGATTTCGCGGATCTTGTCGCCGATCAAATCGTAAATGTCTTGAACGTGGAGTTGGGTCGCAAGACCTTGCTGGACACTGTTGATGATAGCTAGTTCAGCGGTGCGCTGGCGTAATTCTTCGCGCGTGCGTGCGAGCACAGTCTGACCTGATTGGGTTGCCGATTTTTTCATCTGGTGTGCCTTTTGTCGCCGACACTTGCGGGCATGTAGGTCCGATTTGCTATACCTTTAGCTTCGAATTTATTATACACCGGAATGATTCACGCGCCTTATGCAAAATCATTTTGGGCGAATGGTCCGCGAGTGCAAACGGGCAAGAGTTTTGATCTGCTCTTGCCCGTTTGCGCTATTTCGACTGTTTGCACCTGCCTGAAAAAGAAAACGCGCAAGCCCCAAACTTGAGTTGGATCGCTTGCGCGTTTTTATCCACAGGGGCGGCAGGAATTGAACCCGCAACCTACGGTTTTGGAGACCGTTGCTCTGCCAAATTGAGCTACACCCCTTCGACGCAATTATTCTAGCACAAATAGACCGAACACGCAAATTTTCTAGAGTTACGCGGCAAATTCGTAATTGCAACGCGGGCACATCACCATGCCGCATTTTTTGGCGAGTGCGCATGTCTCACACTGTGCCGCCTCGTCCGCCGTAAACTGCTTGCCACACAACGGACAACGCAACTCGGCTTGCCTCGCTCTGGCGACTGGCGATTGGCGATTGGTGACTGTTTTCTTAAACCAGCGCCAAAACATACCGTGCCACTCCTCCCGCCGCAATCGCGAGTACAATCGTAAATACTGAAATGCCGATTGCCGCGCGTGTACCGAGTTCTTTGTTGAGCACCGCACGAGCGCGAGCGTGACGAGAAATTGCAACGCGAGTTCCTTGCGTAGCACGGCAAAGATCAGCGCCAGCCCGGCAATCGAGGGCAGACCCAGCCAACCTTGGACAATTGGCGCGAGCGGCGCGTCGAATGCCCACACCCAATTCAATTCGTACAGCGCGCCCATCGCAAAACTGCCGAGCAGAACAACCGGCAATGCTTCGAAAATAAATTCCTTGAAACGCCCCCAGGTTTTGCGCGCGATGACACGCCAGGTCGGCACGCGAAACGGAAACATCTCCATCACCAAATCATCCGAGTTGCCGGGCAACAGACGATTCAACGCAACGCCGGTCGCGACGATCAGCGCGAGCGCGAACAACAAAATTGCCGCGCCGTACTGCCAGCCGGCAAACAACGCCGCGCCGCCGGCAATCACCGCGATGCGCGCACTGCACGGTGTCAACACGACGAGTGTGCTCGCAATAATTCGCTCACGGTGTGTGGTCAGCACGCGCGTACCCATAATCGCCGGCACGTTGCATCCGGCGCCCGCCAACAAAATAATGACCGCGCGTCCGTGCAAGCCGAGTCGTTTCATCAACGCGTCGAGCAGAAACGCAATCGAGTTCATGTAACCGCTGTCTTCCAAAATTGCGAGCGCGATATAGAACGTGAGCACGTACGGAATGCCGATGCCGAGTGCGGCTTGAATGCCGGCGTCGAATCCCCACAACGCAATGTTGGCAAACCTGCCTTGACCGAGGATCAACTCGACGATGGCTTGGATTTGCGGCGAGACCCAATCGCTCCACAACGCGGCAAAATTTTCGGCGAGGAATCCGCCGACCGCAAAAAGATAGGCGAACAATCCTACAAGCACGACGAGCAAGGTCGGAATGCCGGTCAACGGCGCAACCGACCACCGCCATAATCTCACCGCGAGCGGTTCATTATTCGATTTTTGAATTTGCACATCGCGCGCGATGGCACTCGCAAGCGCGTGACGCGCGCGTGGAATGTGCAAGTTCAACGGTTCGCCGACGCGTAGTTCGATTTGCGCCGCGAGATGTTGTGCGCGATCCAGGATCGCTTTACCGCCCGGCAAGGCTTCGACTGCGCTGGTCAACGTGGGGTCTTGCTCGAACAACAAAATGGCGAGTGCACGCGGCGAGAGTTCGTGCGGTGTGGCGATTTGGGATTCGACAATCGTGCGTCCCAGCGCGTTGATCGCCGTTTCGATTTCGAGGTCGTACGCGGGTGGCGCGATGTGCGTGTGCGGCAGGGTGGCGACCGTCTCAATCAATTCGGGCACGCCTTGTCCGCGCGTTGCAATCGTCGGAATGACTGGCACGCGTAATGCGCGCGCCAGTTTCGCTGTATCAATTTGTATCCCGGCGCGCTTGGCTTCATCAATCAAATTTACGACGGCAACGAGCGGCAATCCCAGGTCGAGGTATTGCAACACTAAATATAAATTGCGTTCCAGGTTGGTGGCGTCGGCAATCGCGACAATCGCATCGGGATGATTGTCAAGCACACCTTGACGTGCCACCCATTGGTCTTCGCTCAACGCGCCGAGCGCGTACGTGCCGGGCAGATCAAAGACGCCGATGCGTTTGTTGTTGAAACGGGTCGTGCCATAATTCAGCGCGACGGTTTTGCCGGGATAGTGCGCGGTCTCGACATTTGCGCCGGTCAAGCGATTGAACAAGGACGATTTGCCGACGTTCGGATTGCCGGCGAGCGCAATCGTCAAATCCGTTTGCCCAAAATGTTGGGTGAGGGTGTGACAGGATGTCATGGTGAACCTCGTGCTTATTGGTTGTGCGCGGTGATTTGTGACGCCAGAAATTGGGCGATGCCATTTACAGCGAGAGGCCAAATGTATTGAAATTTGATTTGTGGATGACGTGCTTGCGCGTGCGCAATCGCTTCGGGAATTTCGATTTCGGAATGTTCGCCGCCGCGTGTCATCATCGGTGTCAGAACGATAATTTTTTCTGCGCCGCGTGTGATGGCTTGCTCGAATGCCGTGTCGAGTGTGGGCGCGCAAAATTCATTGAACCCGATGATGACCTCGCGCTCGGTCGCGCACGCGAGCTGCGTCGCAATGTCATGCGACCCAGCCCAGTATGGATCGTTCTGCGCGGTGCGCGTCCACGCGCGAATTTTTTGGTCGAGTTCAGCGAAACGAGTTTGCATCGCGGCGCGTTCAGGAGGCGATGCGTGTTCGATGCGATTGTGCAAACTGAAAAATTCGCCGAGTTCGCGTTTGGGGTAATCGTTCGGCGGCGCGCCGTGCATAGCAAGGACGATGAGCGTTTTCATTTTGTTTCCTTTACCCAAATGCGTTTGGCGAGATCGCGTCCCAACGCGTAATGCGCGTGTCCAACGCGAACAAGCACAGGTCCATTGAACGGCGCGCGATTTTCGACGACGATTTCAACGTTTGGTAACAAGCCGAGCGTGGCGAGATGTTGGAGCGTCGCGGAGGTTTCCAAGCCGATACGCACGATGGTCGCGCGGGTGTGTGAATGACAATCGGCAAGTGAAAGTTGTGGCGCGTGCGCGGTGTCATCAAATGCAAACGGGATCGGATTGCCGTGCGGGCATGTGTCGGGATTGCCGAGTTGGTCGGCGAGTTGTGCCTCGGTTGCCGGCGAGACAAGATGTTCGAGTCGGTCGGCTTCCTCATGCGCGCGCGCCCAATCGAGTCCGAGCACATCGGTGAAATGTCGCTCGACGATGCGATGGCGACGAAGCAAGCCGCGCGCGCGTTCGCGCCCAGCGGCGGTGAGCGTGATTTGATTTGGCGTGATGGCGATGAGCGCGTGTTCGGCGAGGTGTGCGAGCGGCGTGTCAAGCGCAGAGAGCGGCAGGTTGAGCGTGCGTGCGAGGTCGGCATTTGCCAGCGACAACGCGTTTTCTTCGGCGCGTGCGAGCGTGAGCAAAACCATTTCCTGAACTTCGAGCAGAGGTGTCGTGGTCATGGGGACAACCTGTTTGTGTGAGTTTGGCTGAATTCTTGTAGTTAGTATACACTAACAATAATGGTGTGTCAACACGAGCAGGTTAAGAATCGGTCAAAGTGGATGGTCGAGTCGTTGGTGGTCGCTCGTCCGATTTGACGAATTGGCGAACGGCGAGTATATTACAAACAATTGAGCAACTATTCAACCGTTGGAGCGGCGATGACCAAACGAAACGAAGCGGTGCAGATCAAGCGGGTAGGCAAGCACATGCCAAGCGCGGAACACGTGACACAAGCGGCGGAGATTTTTGCCGCGTTGGGCGACCCAACGCGCGTGCGCATCATTGCCGCGCTGACACTATCGGAGTTGTGTGTGGTTGACCTTGCCACGTTGTTGGAAATGACGGTCTCGGCGGTATCGCATCAATTGCGTTTGTTGCGACATCTGGGTCTGGTCAAATTTCGCAAGCAGGGCAAGTTGGCATTCTATTCGCTGGGCGATGAGCACATCGTGGCAATTCTAACCCAAGTGTTGCGACACGTGGAGCACCAATGAACACGCCTCCCAATTTTGCCATCTATCGTTTTTATGCGCCTGTGTACGACAAGGTGTTTGGTTGGGTGTTTGCGAGTGCGCGACGGCGTGCGATTCGGATGCTAGAACTCGAACGGGACGCGCGCGTGTTGCTCCCGGGAGTCGGCACAGGACTCGACCTTGATCTTTTGCCGGATGAAATTAAAGTCACAGCGATTGACCTAAGCCCAGAGATGCTTGCTCAGGCGCGCATCAAATTACACCGGCGCGCGATCAACTGGGCGTTAATGAACGCGCAAACGCTTGGCTTGCCATCCGAATCGTTCGATGCCGTTGTATTGAGTCTCATCCTCAGCGTTGCGCCGGATGGGGCGCAAGTCTTTCGTGAAGCGTGGCGTGTGTTGCGACGGAACGGCACCCTAATCATCTTTGACAAATTTTTACCGGAGACGAGCAAACTATCGCCAATGCGGCGATGGGTCGGCGCATTGATCTCGGCGATGGGCACTGATCCCAATCGTCGTTTGACGGATTTGATTGGTGGCGTTTCCGATTTGATCGTTGAACGAAATGAGCCGGGTTTGCTCGGAGGACAGTATCGGATTCTGGTCTTGCGCAAATCCGGAATTGAGCGAGGCAATCCAAGATGACAGAGACAATCGAGTTGGCGATTCGCGGGATGGATTGCGCGGAATGCGCGATGCACGTGGAAGAACGGATTGGCAAAATTGACGGCGTCGAATCGGTCAAGGTTTTTTTGACGGCGGAGCGCGGTGTGGTGGCGTTTGATTCGTCGCGCGCCGAGCCAACGGCGTTTGTGCGCGCGATTCACGAACTGGGTTATCGCGCCGAATTGCCGGGCGCGGCGCGGCAAACTCGGTCGCGCGAAAAAATCGGCGAGGTTGCCGGCACGATTCGCTTTGCGTTTGTGGCAGTGGTCGCCGTGCTTGCGTTAGTGGGTTTGCTCGTCGAACGCTTGGGTTTGCTCAATCGTTTCGTCGCGCAAATTCCCGCGCCGATATTTTGGCTTGCTGTGCTTGCCGGCGGCTTGCCCATTTTCAAGAGCGCGTTTGTCGGATTGCGCGCGCGGCAAATCAACGCCGACCTGTTAATGAGCATTGCGATTGCCGCCGCATGTTTGATTGGCGAATTTCTCTCGGCGTCGTTGATTGTATTTTTCATGAGTATCGCGCATTTCCTTGAACACTTTACGACGGAGAAATCGCGCGCGGCGATTCGACACCTGGTTGCGCTCGCGCCCAAGACGGCGAACGTGGTGCGCGATAGCGTCGAAATCGAAACGCCGATTGAAGCGTTGCGTGAGAATGATGTGATTGTCGTGCGCCCCGGCGAACGTTTGCCGGCAGATTGTCAGGTGACGATAGGTGCGAGCGCGGTAGACCAATCGCCCATCACCGGCGAATCATTGCCAGTGGACAAGCGTGTGGGCGATCCAGTGTTTGCCGGAAGTGTCAATCAGCGCGGCATGTTGCATGTGCGCGTCACGCGTGTCGGACGCGATTCGATGCTCGGCAAAATTATTCGCCTGGTCGAAGAAGCCGAAGCCGCCAAAGCGCCCGTGCAAAAATTTGCCGATCGTTACAGCATGGTTTATTTGCCGGTGGTAGTTGGGGTAGCGTTGCTGACCTTTATCGTCACGCAAAATCCGGTGAACGCGATTGCTGTTTTGCTCGTCACGTGTCCGTGCGCGATTGCGTTGGCGACGCCGCTCGCCGTCGTTGCCGGCGTCGGACGCGCGGCGAGTCAGGGCATTCTCATCAAGGGCGGTTTGTATCTCGAAGCGTTGGCTAAAGTGGACGTGCTCGTGATGGACAAGACCGGCACGTTGACGTTTGGCAAGCCGCGAGTGACTGATGTTTCAGGTTTCACGTTTCAAGTTGAACCTGAAACCGTTCTTCGCCTTGCGGCAATGGCAGAAAAATATTCCGAGCATCCACTTGCGTCTGCGATTCTCGATGAAGCAAATGCGCGTGGCATTGTGATCGAATCGCCCGACTCGTTCGAGGTGATTGCAGGGCAGGGCGTCGTCGCGCATCGAAATGGAAACGAAATTACATTTGGCAATCGGCGTTTGATGGATGCACGCGGTATTGTGATGGACGAGGCGTTGCTCGCACGCTCGCTCGAATTGGAACGTGCCGGCAAGACGGTGATGTTTTTATCGGACAATCATCACGTTGCCGGGTTGATCGCCGTCGCGGATGTGATGCGCGATGAGGTGCCGCGTGCGTTAGAACAAATTCGGCGCGCGGGCATTCGCAAATTGATTTTGCTCACCGGCGATAATGAACGTGTGGCATCTGCGCTCGCGCAACAACTCGGCGTCGAGTATCGCGCGGACATGTTGCCCGAAGATAAGATCGCATTCGTGCGCGAACTGCAAAATGCCGGGCATCGCGTCGCGATGATTGGCGATGGCATCAACGATGCGCCCGCGCTCGCGCAATCTGATGTCGGCATTGCGATGGGCGTGGCGGGTACCGATGTGGCGATGGACGCGGCGCACGTGGCGTTGATGATGGACAACTGGGAACATATTCCGGTCGTGATTCGTTTGGCGCGACGCACGTTCCGCACAATTCAACAAAACATTGCGTTCGGTCTATTGTTCAACGTGGCTGGGTTGTCGTTGGCATCGCTGGGTGTATTGACGCCGGTGATGGCGGCGGCGGCACAATCGCTTCCTGATGTTGCGGTGTTCTTGAATTCGTCGCGACTCTTGCGCGCGAAATGATGCTCAAATCGAACACGATTTTGACCGTGTTTTGACCGACACGTTATATAATCACATCCGAATTTTCTAATCTGTCTCGGTGTTGTTGCTGAGAAAAATGAATTCGCCGTTGAGGGTGATGAACGCCTTCGATGCTTTTTTTGCGTTGAAGGTGTTTTTTATTTGGGAGGAGGAAACAATGAAGTTTTTGCGAGGATTGTGGGACAAGATCAAGCCCGTCTCGCGCGCGCAGTGGATTTTTAGTTTTTGTGTTGTCGCTGTTCTGGCGGTTGTATTGATCGGTACGCCGTACGTGTGGGATTATACAAACAGTTCTCCTTTTTGTGGCATGACCTGCCACACGATGCCGCCGCATTATGAATCGTACCAACGCTCGCCGCACGCGCGTGTTGAATGCACCGAGTGCCACATCGGGCGCACGTTTGTCGGCGTGGCGTTCACGCGCAAAGCAGTGGACGCGCAATTCGTGTGGGCGTATGCGACCGGCAATTACGAGTATCCGATTTTTGCCAAGGGTTTGCAACCCGCGCGCGAGTCGTGTGAAAAGTGCCACTGGACCGAAAAATTTTCCTGGGACAAGGTGGTCACGCTTAACGATTATCAAACCGACGCCAAGAATTCTTTGGTGGCGACGACCTTGTTGATGAAAATTGGCGGCGGCTCGGCGCGTGCCGGGCTGGGTCGCGGTATTCACTGGCACGTCGAAAACGTGATTGAGTTCAAGTACAGTGATAAACTGCAACAACAGATTCCCTGGGTCTCGGTGACGGCTCCCGATGGCAAAAAGACAGTCTACACAGACATTGAATCCAAGTTGATCGAAAGCCAACTTGCCGCTCTGCCTTCGCGGCAGATGGATTGTATTGATTGCCACAATCGCATTTCGCACAAATTCGAATCGCCCAGCCAGGCAGTTGATGCGGCTCTGCAAAATAAACAACTCGATGCTTCGATTCCGGAAATCAACAAAAAAGCCGTCGAAGTGTTGACGCCACATTACAAATCGGACGCCGAAGCCAAGCAGGCGATTGGCGCGCTCGATCAATTTTACAAACAGAATTACGCATCGTTCTATTCGAGCGATTCGGCGAAACTGCAAAATGCGATCAAGTCCTTGCAGGATTTGTATCCGCGCATTTATTATCGCGACCAGGAACTAGACTGGACGACGCACCCGGATAACATTGGTCACAAGGAATGGGCGGGTTGTTTCCGTTGTCACGACGGTAAACACTTTACGGCAGATCGTAAAGAATCTGTGCGCCTTGAATGCAATGTGTGTCACACGATTCCCCAGGTCGCTTTGCCTGGCGCGCCGATTGGCACGATTCCACTCGAACGCGGCAATGAACCAGCTTCGCACAAGACGACGACCTGGCTCGCGCAACACCGCACTGTGTTTGATTCGACATGCCAGGGATGTCACAACACCAACAATGCCGGCGGCAAAGATGACACGTCGTTTTGTTCAAACAGTGCGTGTCACGGCACGGCATGGAAGTTTGCCAGCTTGAACGCGCCCGAAGTTGCCAAGTTGACCAACCCGCCGGTCGCGCGCCAAGCCAGCCCGAATGCGGCGCCGGCTGTTGTGCCACACCCGATTGGCGGCAATCCAGATTGCCAGCTTTGTCACGGCGAAAAAAGCAAGGTGCGTCCGTTCCCAGCCAATCATGCCGGACGCAAGAACGATACCTGTCTCGCATGTCACAAGCCCACTTTGCCCGCGCCCACGACGACGAGCGGCGCGGCTCCTGCCGCATCCGCAACGCCGGCGGCGGCACCGGCGGCTGGTGGCATCAAGCAACAACCCGCCGACCATGCGGGACGCACGATTTGCTTGGCGTGTCATCAAGCGGGTCTTGGTCCCAAGCCTCCCGCCGATCATGCGGGGCGCGCGGACAATACCTGCGCGGCGTGTCATACACTCAAAAAGTAAACGTGAAAAACAAAACCTCTGCTTGCGAATGTTCGCAGGCAGAGGTTTTTGTTTACTCTACAATCAAGCGCAAAATTTCTAATCGATCTCAAACACGCAACAGAGGTCGCCGGCGGCGATACATTTGGTTTCCTTGACTTTGACGGGGCGGCGCCAAGCTTCTTCCAAAAAACCAGCCATGTAACCGGCGAGTGGATGACAAATCGGTTTTTTCTGGTGCGGCACCGAAGCGGCGAGTACCGAGTCGCGCACCTCGATGCGCGTTTTGCCGTTCTCGTTGACGAGTGTGCCAATGCCCCAGTTGGCGTGCGTGAACGCGAACAGGGCGGCACGAAGCAATTCGTCGCCTTCGACATTCAAGCGGGTGCGTAACATTTGTGCGCCGCGTGCGCCGCCTTTTTTGCCCGCCGTGTACAAAATGCCGCCAATGCCAATCCCTAAAAATTTCAAACCGGTTTCGTACAATTCGCCAATAATGCCTCGATCAATCAAAACCGATTCTTCGCGTATAACCTGGATGACTTGATCTTCGTTGACCACAGGGTTCTCTCCGTGTCGTAAGTTGAAATAGAATTTTTCAAATGACCTAGCTGTTTTTGATTGTACCGGGGTTGACCGAAATCGCAATCACCCAAAAGGCACAAGGTCGGTCCAGGTCTGTGTAATTAAAAATCCTCTCGCCGTGCCAGCGAGAGGATTGGCTTGCTAGAGCATTCCATCAGCCGTGATGATGGCTTGAGCAATCTCGCCGAGCTTCTTGTTTTCGTTTTGACTGCGGCGTTGCATTCGGCGAAACGCTTCTTCTTCCGTGAGATTGAGCCGGCGCATCAAGATGCCCTTGGCGCGTTCGACGAGCTTGCGCGTTTCGAGCGCATCGCGCAGATCGTCCACCTCGCGATGCAAGGATTGGAATTCCTTAAAGCGCGAAACGGCGAGCGCAATCGCCGGGAGCAAATCGGTTTCCGAAATTGGCTTCATCAAGTACGCGGCGACGTTCGCGCTCGCGGCGCGTTCGGCGAGTTCTTGTTCGCTGTACGCGGTGAGCAAAATAATCGGGATGGGGCGGTCGCGCGTAATTGTCTCGGCGGCTTCGATGCCATCCATTTCCGGCATCTTGATGTCGAGAATCGCAAGATCGGGTTTGAGTTCACTTGCCAGATGCACAGCTTCTTTGCCATTGCTGGCTTCGCCGATCACCTTGTGTCCGAGTGATTCGAGTTGACCTTTGAGACTCATCACGCGCAGACTTTCGTCGTCGGCAATTAAAATGCGGAGCGGATCCATATTAACCTCATCATCAAAAAATATTTTTCGATTTATTTGCCGCCGCGTTGAATGCGCACCCACGCTGTGGTGACGCCTTCCCCTTTGGCAATGCCCATTCTACCACGCAAATCTTTTTCGACCAAGGTGCGCGCAATTTGCAAACCCAGCCCGCGCGAGGTTGCAAGATCAAATTCATCCGGCAAGCCCGCGCCATCGTCGCTTACGCGCAATAAAATTTCGTCGCCGTCCCAATCGAGTTCGATTTCGATGCGACCTTCGGTGCGTTCGTGCAAACCGTGCTCCATCGCGTTACACACCAACTCGTTCACGACGAGCGAGAACGCGGTGGCTTGTTTCGAATTGAGCAAAATGCTGGGACCTTGCACGTCGAATGTGATCCGTTGATCTGGACGCACCATGCTCCGACGCGCTTGATCGCCGACGAGACGCGCGAGCGCGGTAATGTCGGTTGCGCCGACGCTTTCGAGCGAGAGCATTTGATGTGAGGCGGCGATGCTTTTGATGCGTGTGATCGAATCGCGCAAACTTTCTTGCACTTGCGGATGCCGGTTGCGCGACATTTCGAGCGAGAGCAAATCGGCGACGGTTTGCAAATTGTTTTTGATGCGATGATGCATCTCTTGCATCATCGCGTTGCTTGCGTCGGCTTCGCCTTCGGCGCGCTCGCGCTTGGCGATTTCACGCGCGACCCAACTGAGCACGACCCAGGTAAACGCGGGACCACCCAAGCCAAACACCAAAATCTCGAACGCCAGCATGAACGGATGCGTCTTGACTTCAAAGACGAGATGCGAGGTGATCTCGTAAAACATCACCGTTGCCAGAATCAACAGCGGGATGACCTGTTTGAGTATGTTGACGCGTTGAGATAGCGCTTGTTTAGTTGGCGGTTTGGCTTGCGAAAGAACGCTCATACGCCTCGGCGTTTATTTCCACAGCGCGGACAGAAATTATCTTCCGCGCGCAATGCGCGTCCGCATTGAGTACAAAAGGTGGTCGCCGTGCCATTCTCGGTTTGTGGGCGGCGCGCTTTTTTGGCGACGGGGCGAGATGCTTGTCGAGCAGGCACGGGCTTGCGTTGCCGCAGAATGAAAATGCCAAAGACGGCGACCAAGCCCAGGATGACGGCGGCGGCGATCAAAAAGGCGTTTTGCCACACACTGGGTTGTTCGGGAACGGCGGCGGCTGGGTTGGACGAAGAGGATGAAACCAGGATGTCTTTGGTCAAGCGCGTCTCGGTGCGCGTGTATTTAACCTGGGCGTTGAGATTTTGCCCGACGGCGATATTATTAAATTGCAAAGTATAGTACGTCAATCCATCATTCGGGTCAACGCGGGATGGTGGCGTGGATGGTGTCGTGCTGAAATTCGTCGCGCGCGCCGGTTGCTGAATTTCGATTGCCACTTGGTCTGCCGGTGCCGGGAGTTTGAAATTCAAATCCATCGTCTTGTCCGGCGAGCCGCGCAAAATATCGTCATAGTACTCGACCCAGAATTCGGCGGTGGCGGAAGTGAAAGTGACTCGCTTGAATCCATCGCCGGTATCGGTACTGCGCGAGACTTGTTCGGGTGCTTGCCGACCATCGGGATTGACGTACGTGGTGACGATTACTTCGGCTTTGGCGGGAACCAGCACGGAAACTTCGCGCGGCAAGTTGCCCTTGTCGGCAAAGGTACCGTTTAGGATCACGAGCACAGAGGGACGATCATACTCGGGCCATACGGAAATGGAAACTGACGCGAGGCGGTTGGGGTCTTGAGCGAACGCGTGGGAGGTGAGAGACAACAAAAATGCCAGCGCCATCATCACGCTGAAAATCATTTTTCGCTTGGTCATCGCGATCCTTTGTGTATCGAGAGTCAATGCGCGGTCAGTCATCGTCGTTGACAACTGCCGTTTACATTGCTGATTTTATCACGAGCAAGTCAGAGGTCAGTCAAAGGTCGGTCAAAATAAAGTCCGGCGATTAGAATATTCGATGATGAGGAGATTCGCACAATCACTCAATCGCCTAGTCGTCCAATTTTTCCCGGGCACGAATTTGTTTTGAAATGGCTTGGGTGAGTTCGAGCGCGCGTTCGGCGAAAGGTTCGGAAATTGTGCCGAGACCACAGGCGGGCGTGATGAGCGCGCGTTCGTACACCAGGTTGCGGTCAACGCCTTTTTTGACGAGCAGGGCAATTGCGGCGTCGAGCCGGGCGATCAGTGATTCGGCTGTCTCGCTTGCGATTTGTTCTTCAACCGTCGGCACTATGCCCCAGACGAGAATGCCGTCGCGTTCCAAAAATCGTTTCACCTCACTGGCGAACACGGCGAGGTTCTCGGCATAGTTGTACGCATCGAACGAAATTGCGTTGACCGAGGTTTCGAGGAGCATGCCCCAATCGGTGTTGCCGCAACAATGCGTGCCTTTGAGTCCCTGCAAAGATGAAAACACTTCTTCCATATCGCGCACCACTTCATCGCGATTGAGCGCAACGACAGACGCGCCGATGAGCGCGAGCGAAGGTTCGTCCACGAAAACGATGGTTTGGTTGCCTTGCGAAGGTAAAACAGATCGCAAAAATTTTTCTTGCCACTGCGCTTTGCGCGTAATGTGCTTGACGATGACATCGCGGAGCGTTTCGTCGTACAACATCGGTTTGAGTGTTTGGTCAACGACCTTCAAGCCCATGCTGATCGGTCCCGCCATTTGCCCTTTGAGCAGTTGTGCCTTGCCGAGTCGGTTGCGTTCGTCACGCAGAGCGTACAGCCCGGCGGCGTTTTCGGGTTGCATCGCAAACAATGCCGGGTCTTCGGCAAGATAGCGCGTGTAAAACGCTTCGGCTTGCGCCAACTTGGTGTCGTCAATGATCGCGCCAATCCATTCGTGCGGCATATCCACTTGAACGCACGGCATATCTTGCATTACTTGCACGTAAAAATTTTCACGAAAGTCGCGACGCGGGAGTTGCGGCCATGCCGGGACAAGCGGAAACGTGTCGAGTGCCAAGTCCATCGCGCGACGAACATCTACGTGCGGCAAACTGCCGATGCTGGTTGCAAGAGCGCGCGGAGTGAAGGTGGTCATGTGCAATTTTCTCCTGGACGAGTTGGACGCATTTTATCACGGACACCACATTCGTCAAAATTGTCGCCTAATTGCAAGTCGCACAAAGGTTGCACAATTTTTTGACCTCATTTTGACCGCCGGTTGTTATTCTTGGATCGGAGATTTTTCAATCTCCAACATTCTATTTCCGCGCAAAGATGCAACGAAGGAGGAGAGCCAAAGATGGCAATTAAAATCAAGCATCCCGTTCCCAGTGACATTGACATTGCACAAGCATGTAAGATGAAACCGATTCTTCAGGTCGCGGAAGAAATCGGTCTCAAAGAAAAAGAACTCGAACTCTACGGACCCTAC
>CAZPIR010000044.1:0-13123 GCA_964586085.1 uncultured Anaerolineaceae bacterium
GGTCAAGCAAGGTCGGCATCACGTCACAAATTTCGACAAGGCGCTCATCGGTTTGATGATGACCGAGCCGCGCGTAATCGGCAGTCGGCACGATGATGAATGGAATTTTGCACGAGTCTTCATAGAACAATTGCTTGGCGAATAAATCGTGATTGCCCAGCATGTCCCCGTGATCGGACACAAAACCGATGATGGTGTTGTCGAGCAAACCTTCTTCGCGCAGTGCGCCGATGACCAAACGAATCTGGTGATCAATGTGCGTGCACAACGCATAGAACGCTTGCCGCGCAAGTTTCAGTTCGGTACACGTGAGCGGCGCGAACCGGTCGCGGCGCGCGAGTAACGCGTACGGCAAATTTTCGCGCGCCCACTCGCCGACGAACGGTTCCGGAATTGCGACGTCGCGGTACAAATCCAGGTAGGCTTGCGGCGGCACGAGTGGCGGATGCGGCGCTTGAAACGACATATACCAAAACCCAGGTTTGGTCGGGTCGCGCCGCTTGATCGCGCGACACATTTCGTACACCGTCCAGTTCGTCGAATGCAGTTGCTCCGGCAAATGCCACGCGCGCGTGTTGTACGTGTTGTTCGAAATCGCGTGCGTGTACTCTTGACCGACGAAACCGCGCTCCGCTAGAAACAATTCGTAATCATCCGCCTCAATTCCAAAGCGCCGACCTTCTTCATTGAGCATGATTTCATCAAAGCCAAGCCGATTGCGTTGCGGGTACGCGTGCATCTTGCCAACCGCGTACGCCTGATACCCGGCATCGCGAAAACATTGCGCGAGCAAAGGCACGTTCGGCATCGGCAGTTGTTCGTCGTAATCGCGATCACCGTGCGAACGCGGCGTGAGACCGGTGAACAAGCCACGTCGCGCCGCCGTGCAGACCGGCGCGGCGCTGTACGCGTTCGTGTATCTCACGCCGTTCGCCGCCAGTTGATCGAGCGTCGGCGTCATCACGCACGGATGACCCGCCGCGCCAAGCAAGCGCCCGCCCCATTGGTCAACACAGATCAGCAAAACATTTGGCTGGCTCATTGCAACTCCTTCAACGCAGACGCGATCCAATCCAAACACGGACGCGGCATCAGACCATAGTTGTAAAACGCAAAGCGTTCGAAACCTTGGGCGCGCAACAATTCCATCCGCGCGCGAAAATCATTTTCGTCCTCGCATTCCGGCAAATCCATCGCGAGACTCATGCCCGCCCACGATGAATGCGCGCGTAAAATCTCGCGCGGCATCGTGCCGACTTCGTTTTTGAATTTGGCGAACGGCATCGAGAAAAACGAAAACACCATTCCGTCCGTGTGTTGCGCGATTGCATTTACATCGCCTGCCGTTTTGCCGTTGACATTAAACGGCGATGTACCCGCACGCAAAAGGAGCGCGACATTTTCCGGCAGTGCACGGCGCAATTCGGCAAGGAGAGAGACGACCACATCGTTGCGCGCATCGAGAAGCGCGCGTGTGTTCGCTTCGCCGATCAACGCGACAAGTCCTTCACGTTCGCTCGCTTTTGCCAAACGCCGGTCGCCATCGAAATAAGCCTGCAGTTCGAGTTGAAACGCGTTTGCCATCACGTGCGCGTCCGCGCCATATTGTTCAAATTGTCGCGCGCAGTGTTCACAAAAACAGACCGACATTAAAAATTGATGCAACGGCGCGAGTCCGATGCTTGCCTTGTCGTGATGCGAGTTGTGCGCGTACCCCATGAACGCGAGCGCCTCGGCTTCGAGCGCGGCGAGCGGATAACGTTTCGCAATGTCCGCACCGAGCGCGAGCGCGTACGCGCGCACGGTCGGATTGCTGGGGCACAACGCGTGCACGTAATGATCGCCGAAACAATTCGTGATCGTCAATTCGGGATGTTGCGTGCCAAGTGTGCTGTTGTGCAAAAAAATCGTCCACGCCATCACATTGAGGTTGTGTTTTTCAGCGGCGGCGCAAATTTCGGCGAGCGCATCGCGTTCGGCGAATTCGCGCGCACGATGCGGTACGAGCGTCCCAGGATACGCATCGGCGCCGGGCACAAAGTACGCGGCATCCGGGTCATCGGTAAACACTTTGCGGCGCGGATTGCGCGGCATCAACGCGCGCACGGCGTGGTACGTCGTCGCGACGCTAATCGTATTGATACCGGCGCGCGCAATTTCGGCAAGCGCATTATCAAGACCCAGGTCAAATAAATCCCAGGGATAAACCCAGATGGCGTGTTTGATTTTTTCGATTTGATTAACCATTGCCATTTCCAAAATTTTGAATCAATTTTTCTTTTGGTGGCGGAGCGGACTCGGCATCCGGCGGACGCAACTGCGCGAGCAAGCCACCGTCCACGCCCAGCGTTTGCCCGGTGATGTACGAGGCGTCGTCACTACACAAGAACACGACTGCCGCCGCCGCATCATCTGCCGTCTCTTCGCGCCCCAACGGAATCACTTTACGGCGTCGCGCGATTTCCGTTTCGGACACACCGTCCCAACGATCCGTGCGCACATTGCCGAGCGCAATCGCGTTGACGCGAATGCCGTGCGGCGCAAGGTCGAGCGCCATCGCACGCGTCGCCGCTTCGATACCACCCTTGGTCGCATCGTACGGAACCATGTTGCGATGCGCGCGCGTTGCACCAACGGAACTGATGTTGACGATGCAACCCGATCCTTGTTGCGCCATCACGCGCGCGGCGGGCACGGACACGTTGAACAGTCCACCGAGATTGACGCCAATGATGCGTTGCCACGCTTCAGGTGTAAGTTCGAGAAACGGACGAATGAACGCGACAATGCCGGCGTTGTTGACAACAATATCCACACGATTGAACGCGTCCACCGTACGATCAATCAACGCTTGCGCCTGATGCGCGTCCGCAATATCGCACGTGACGCCAAGCACCGGCACACCCAGGTCGGCAATCATCTTCCGCGTGTTCTCGACGCAATCCTCTTCGACGCCATGCACAACGAGCTTGCATCCTTCGCGCGCGAGGCGCAGAGCGATACCTTGTCCAATGTTACGACTACTCCCCGTAACAATCGCGACCTTGTCTTTTAACTTCATTTGATTTACCTACAAAAATTTTCTTTTCGCACGACAAGACCTGGAAGGTTTGCGCGCGCAAACCTTCCAGGTCAGGGTCAACTATTTGCCGTAATAGAATTGTTCGATGCGTGCGTTGCCAGGTGTGCGGAGCGGCCAGTCGTTCCCCAGTTTAGCCGGAACGTTCTTGAGGTCTTTGTTGATGACGACGACACCCTGCACCATCGCAGTCAAACCAACGGTGCCGATTTGCCACACGTTGTCTGCCCACAAACGATACAACTCTTTGCCTGCTTTGATTTGATCTTCAGTTGAAATCGTCTTGGCGCTGTCAATCAGTTGGACGATGCGCTTGATGTCGGCGGGTGGTTCCATTCCTTCTTTGCCGGTCGTGCGATACCAGGTGCCCCACAACGGTCCGAACGCAACAACTGGATTACTGCGTGGGTCAACTTGGGACGCGGCGGTGAATGGCGATACGTTCGTGTTCCACATTTCAGTTTGGAGTTCATTGTTGTCGCGCATCTTGAAATCGAGCGCGCGTTCGCGAATCTGGACGAGGGTCTTGATGCCGACCTTTTCCCAGTCTTTGGCAACCAACTGGGCGATGTCGGTCCAGGGACCAAACGCGGGCACGACCGAAAGTTCAATCGTCGCCGGTTTGCCGTTCTTCATCAAGCGAATGCCATCGGCGCCTTTTTTGTCGAGACCGATACTGTCGAGCAGTTTGTTCGCTTGCGCTTGATCGAACTTGACGTACTTGAACGCGTACTCATCGCCGGGATAGTACGGATGCCACGGCGGCGGCACCGATTGGCGATTTTCGCCGACACCCAGGAATGCCGACTCTTTAATTTGATTGATCGCATACGACAACGCGACGCGGAAATCTTTGGTGCGAATCAAATCGCCCACGACCGGGTCGCCGTTGTACGTTTGATTGAACGTGATGTTGGCATCTGCGCCACCAAAGCCGGGCCACGTGATGACACGATACTTGCCGGATTTCTGTTCGTTCTCTTTCAACACCGGATAGTTCGGCATATCAATGTGGCGGTCTTGCAAGTCGAGTTCGCCGGCAACTGCCGCCAGGTTCAAGGTCTTGGTGTCGCTGTAGAAAACGAAACGGAACTCGTCGGTGTACGGAAGTTGATTGCCTTCCGAGTCCACAGCGACATAGTACGGATTACGCTTGAGCGAAAAGATTTGATCGCTGACGCGCGAGGTGGGTACCCACGCGCCCATCGTCGGACGATCAGGATTTTCCGGCGGTGTGGCGCGCGCGATGAACAGTTCGCTCCACGTCTTGAACTTGGCATCCGCGACCATCTTGTCCAGGTCTTCTTTTTTCGCATACGAAGCGTGGAACTGTTTCAAATATTTCGACGGGAGAAAGACCGCATACGTGCGGTCGCCGCCGTCCTTGTTCACCAACTCGTCGAGGAACAAGTTGTTGGCTTCCTTGAACGTAAAGCGCACCGTATAATCATCCGCCTTTTCAACGAGTGCGGCAGACTTGTCTTCGTTTTGCATCCACTTGGGCACGGTGGGCGTGAGATCCTTGTTCAGCAAAACGTCCTTGTACCAAAACAAAATATCATCGGCGGTGAACGCATCACCATTCGACCACTTGGCGCCCTTGCGCATGTTCAACGTCCAAACCTTGAAATCCTTGGACGTGTCCCAGGATTTGATCAGCTTGGGTTCGATCTTGCTTCCATCGGGACTCCACCACACGAGCGAATCAAAAATGATGCGGACGTAATTGTTCGCGTCGGATGGACCGATAAAGCCACGCCGAATGACTCCACCGTACGTGCCAACTTTCTCAACGACCGGCACGACGAGGGGTTCATCGGGCAAACGCTGTTCGACCGCGGGAAGTTTGCCGGCTTTGACAAGGTCGGCGAGCATCGGCGCTTCTTTGTACTTGGGAGCCGGGGCCGCCGCTTTTGTGGGAACCGCCGTCGCAACCGGGGCTTTGGTCGGTTCAGCGACCGGCGCTTTGGTTGGCGCTGTTGTAGCCATCGGCGCTTTAGTTGGCTCGACGACAGGCGCTTTGGTCGGAGCTGGCATTGGTGTTGCAGTTGGCGCAGGCGCGGAACACGCGACCGCAAGCAACGTCAACGCGAGCAACGCAAAAATAATCCAAATTCGTTTCATCATCTTCTGCCTCCTTGCAGACTCGAAAAAATCGTGACATTTACAGGGTCAAAGCAATACGCGTGATCTCGGATGTAACCTCCTTTCACAAATCAAATGATGATTAAAAATAGCGGACGCGCGAGCGATATTTTGCAAGATAGGCGGCGTTCGCTTGATCGCCGCCAGGCACGTTGATGCTCATCCAAATGTCCGGTTGCATTCCTTGCGCGACCAGATCTTCGGCAACTTGCGCGACGAGCGCGTTCCACACGAACACGGTCACGAGCGTCGAGACCGGCGACACCTTGCTCGCGACACCCGGAATATCCACCACCCCATCGCCGAACGGCATGCGACAATCGAGCACAATGTCCGCGAGGTCGTGCAAATTTTTCCGGCTGGGATGGCGCGCGGGATGATCGAGAGGGAGCGCGTTGCCATGCGCGGGCGATGTAATCGCGATGACGGTCGCGCCGCGTTCCTTGGCGTCGAGTGCGGCGTCAATCGAAATGCAATTCATGCCGTACGCGTTCGAGATGACGATGAGATCATCCGGACCCAGGTTGTAACGTTTGAGTACCGAACGCGCGTAACCCGGCGTGCGCCCCACCATCGAGGTGTACAAACCGCCGTTGATGAGCGACAAGCCCGCATCAATCACCGGCGAAATTTGCACGAGTCCGCCCGCGCGATAAAACGATTCTTCCGAAACAATGATCGAGTGACCACCCGTGCCGTACACGTAAATCAGCCGGTCGTCCTTGATGCGTGCGATGATAGCTTGTGATGCGGCGCGAAACGATTCCTGGTTCACCTCAAGAATTTCTTGAAACAACTGCACCGTCGCATCGTGAAACTGTTGAACTGCTTTCATTTTATCCGTCATCCTTTACAAAAACCGAATTCGTCCCAGATATTTTTCAATATGCCGCTTGTTCGCTTCATCGCCACCGGGCACGTTCGCGCTCATCCACACCGGCGGCTCGATACCGCGTTGCACGAGCACGCTCACCGTTTCCGCAACGATACATTCGAGTGTGAACGCGTTGCACATCGTCGAAGTCGCGGACACTTTTTGCGCAAAACCGGGAATCGTGACAACGGCGTCGCCCGCCGGTACGTGCGAGTTGACCCAGATGTCCACGATCTCGTGCAAATTTTTGGCGGACGGATGGCGCGAGGGATGATCCTTGGCAAGCAAGTTCGCGGTGTGCGGACTCGTCACGCCAATCGTCGTCAAGCCAAGTCGTTTCGCCTCGAGCGCGGTGTCAATCGTCGCCGCGTTGATGCCATAGGCGTTGACGATAATGATGACTTCGCCCGCCTGCAATCGCCACGTCTTGAGTGCGGCAATCATCAAACCTGGGACGCGTTCAAGCAGGGTCGAGCGAATCGCACCCTGTTGCACCGAAACACTCGGCTCAAAAATCGGATTCATCGGCACGAGTCCACCGGCGCGGTACGTCACTTCTTCCGCGCCCATCAAACTGTGCCCGCCACTGCCAAATACGTGAACGAGATGATCGCTCGCAATTTGATCGGCAATCGCAACGGCGGCGCGATGAATGCTCTCTTTTTCACCGGCAATTTTTTGGAGCAGGTCTGTCACACTTTGCAAATACTGTTCGAGTGGTTCCATAAAATACTCGGTGCCGCAGAGAGCACAGAGGACACAGAGGTTTTATTTTTTTCCTCTGTGCTCTCTGTGTTCTCCATGGCTGAATCACAAAATTTTCATTTCCTGTAAAATCGTTTTCAACTGCGCGCGTTGCGCGTCCGAGAGCGCACCGACCGGCGCTTTGGCGCGCGCGCCGCAAATGCCCATCAACGCGAGCGCTTCCTTGATGACGACCGGGAACGTGCCGATTTCAAACGCGAGGCGCAATGGCGCGAGCCGCGCTTGTGCTTGACGCGCGCGTTCAAGATCGCCCGCGATGAACGCTTCGTAGATTTCGACGACGATACGCGGCGCGGCGTTGGCAGTCGCGGCAATCGAACCTTTGCCGCCACACACCAGCGTCGCAAAAATCAACGTATCGCGTCCGACGAGCACATCAAACTTGTCACTTGCCGCGCGGCGAATGTACTCGTTGAGCATTGTGAAATCGCCGCTACTGTCCTTGATGCCGACAATGTTTTCGATTTGCGCGAGTCGCACGACCGTGTCCGCCGTGAGCGGCACATTCGTGCGCGCCGGATTCGGATAGAGCAGAATCGGCAAACGCGTGTTGCGCGCAATCGCGGCATAATGCTCGTACACTTCATTTTGCGATGGCGTGATAAAAAATGGCGTGAGGACGCTGACCGCATCCGCACCCGCACGTTCCGCCATTTGCGTGAGCGCAATCGCTTCTTTGGTTGTGATCGTGCCGGTTCCCGCGTACACCGGCACACGCTGACGCGTTTCGTCCACGACAATTTCGATAACGCGCTGTTTCTCTGCGAACGAGAGCGCGTACGCCTCGCCTTGCGTGCCAACCGCAAACAAGCCGTGCACGCCGGCGTTAATCAAATAATTTACGAGTCGGCGCAAACCGGGTTCGTCAATCGTTTCGTCGTCGTTGAGCGGCGTCACCATTGCGGGGATGATACCGCGTGGTTTGAAATTCATCTCTGATTACCTCAAGAATTTTCCCACGAAGAGCACGAAGGCACACGAATTTTTTCGTGAATCCTTGTGCCCTGCGTAGATAGCCATCATTCAAAATTTTGAATCACCATATCCGATCGTTCGCGCACTTGGGGACGCAGTTTCGTACCCAACCCAGGTCCTTGTGGAATGAGCAAGTGCCCATCGCGAATCGTGATCGTCGGCTCGACGAGTTCGGAATAATAGCCGTTGTAAAACACGCGCGTCGTTTCCATCACCAAACCGTTCGGCACATTCGCCATCACGTGCGCGGTCGCGTACATCCCGACCGGTCCGGTGTGATCGTGCGGTGCAATCGGCAGTTTGAACGTTTCGGCGAGCACGGCAAGTTTTTTCAATTCCGAAATGCCGCCGCACCAGGTCACGTCCGCGATCACAATGTCTGTGCCGCCATCGCGCATCAACGGCAACATTTGCCAGCGCGTGAAAAAGCGTTCACTGCCGGCGAGCGGCAAACGCGTGCGTTCGCGCAAGCGTGCGAGTTGATCGGGATTGTCCGGTTGCATCATATCTTCGAGCCACATAATGTTGAAGCGTTCGAGGTACTGCGCAATCTTGGTCGCCATCGGCAGATTCCATTTGCAGTGCCCTTCGATGCCGACCTCGATTGAGGTGCCGTACTTTTCGAACACTTGGCGAATCGGGTCGCACGCCTTGGCGATGTCGTCAATCGAACCATAGTTGCCGAGTGTGGGATCGGCGATGTGATCGAACACGGCGTACTTGAATGCGGTGATGCCGTGCTCTAAAAGTTCTTCGACCAGTTGCAAAGGTTTTTGCCGGACGAGGATGCGGTCGTTGAGGTCGCGATAGTTCGAGCAGGTGTTGTAAACACGAATACGGTCGCGCACTTTGCCGCCGAGCAATTGATAGATGGGTTGATTCGCCACTTGCCCGGCAATGTCCCACAGCGCAATGTCGAGCGCGGAGATGGCGCGCATTTCTGCGCCGGCGAAACCGTGATAGTGCGCGGCTTCGTACGCGCGATTCCAAAAGTACTCGATGTCGAGCGGATTCTTGCCGAGCAAAAATCGTCGCGCCCATTCTTCAACGGCTGGGATTGTGCGGCGCGCGTCGGGCGCTTGACCCAGACCGACGAATCCTTCATCGGTGTAAACCTGGACGAAGAAAAACGGCGCGGGTTCGATGCTTGAGGGCCACAGAGTTTCAATACGAGTGATTTTCATTTTGCCTCTTGAAGTGGAGCAGTAGATTCACGAACGATGAGTTTCGGTTCAATTGCGACATAGACGCGGCTGATGTTGCGTCGGGATAAAATTTCAATCAACATCCGCGTCGCGATTTCCGCCATCTCACGCCATTCGATGCGAACGGTCGTGAGCGGGGGCGTGAAATGCGATGACTCTTCCGCATCGTCAAAGCCAACGACCGAGATATCACAAGGCACCGACAAGCCGTGCGCTTGAATCGCGCGGATGATTGCCCACGCCACGCGGTCGTTCGCCGCGATGATCGCCGTTGGACGTTCGGAGGCGGCAAGCAGTTGACGCGTCAACTCGGTCGCGAGTTGCGCATCATACTTGGATTCGACGACCCAGGCTTCGCGCGGGGTGATGTTCGCGGCGCGCATGGCGTTACGAAAACCTTCGAGCCGGAGAATCGTCGGCGCAACCTCGCGCGGTCCGTTGACGAACGCAATGCGCCGATGACCCAGGTCGAGCAAATGCTGGGTCGCCAAAAAACCGGCTTGCCGATTGTCCACGCCGACGCAGTGAAAAGGATCGCGGTCATAGAGTCGTCCAAGCACGACAAAGGGGAGTTGCAGTTCGCGCAACCAATCGAACGATTCATCCACGAGCCGCGTGCGAAAGAGGATGGCGCCAGCAAGATTTTTTTGCGCGAGGAGTCGGTCGCCGACCGTAACGATTTCGGGCGTGTTGGTGTACGTGCTGATCGTGACGCCATAACCCGCGGCTTCGGCGGTCGTGCGAATCGCGTCCGCGACGGCGCCGTAGACGCTCGTGTTAAAGCCGAGGACTTGCATACCTTCGGGAATGAGCAAACCGAGCAAATGCGTGGTGGGCGGGGCGAGCGTTTCGTCGCCGAGATTGCGCGCGCGATAATTCAAGCGATTCATCGCCGTGCGGATGCGGGCGCGCGTGTCGGGGTCAACGCGCACGTTGCCGTTGAGCGCACGCGAGACGGTGCTGACCGAAACACCGGCGCGTTTGGCAATCTGTTGGAGGGTTGCCGTCTTTGGCATAGGTCCTTTCCGACTGCAATGTCTGTGGCGAGCATACCACAAGCTCGTTGACAAGTCAAGGCATTATTTTCATAAACTATGAAAATAATGCCCTGTTTATGCAAACTCGAATTTCCCAAAGCCAATGCCGTGCGCGGGATCGGACAAAAAAAGCGGGTGAGTTTTTACACTCGTCCGCTTTTTTATTTCATTCGTATGTCGGCAGTAACTTGCGCGCTTCGGTGTCAATCACGCCCTTGTCCGTGAATTTGAATTTCGGGCTGACACTCAACGCGAGCAATGACAACATCAGGAATGGGCGTTGATGCGAGATGCCCAGGTCGCGCAACGCGATTTCGAGTTCGTCGAATTCGCGCACAATATCTTCGAGCGGCGCGTCACTGATGAGACCGAACACCGGCAGGTGCAACGTCGTGACGAGTTTGCCATCGCGCACGACAGCAACACCGCCATTGATTTCGCGCACCGTGTTCGCCGCGATTGCCATATCGTTTGCGTCGTGTCCGACGACGAGCAGGTTGTGACTGTCGTGCGCAAAACACGAGGCAACCGCGCCGGCACGCAAACCAAAATCTTTGATGATGCCAACCGCTTTCGATGATCCGTCGCGCGCAATCACCGCGAGGAGCGCAAGCGTGTCATCAAGTCTTGGGTAACCACCCTTGATTTGCACCGGCACGCGTTCCAAATCCGTGAGACTCGTCGTTGGATTTTTGACGACGACCGCATTCGCTGTGACCTGGGTCGCGCCATTCGAAGTCAAGCGAAAATCGTTCGCGGTAAAGGGACCGGGCAATTTCACATTCGGGGGAAGCGGCGGCAAGTCCGGCAATTTGCGTGTGATGAATTTTCCCTCGGACGCGACCTGCTCGCCGCCAACAAACACTTGGCGCGGCGGATACGCGGCGAGTTCATCCATCACCGCGAAATCGGCGCAGAAACCTGGGGCGATGCCGCCTTGGTCGCGCAAGTTGAGATAACGCGCGGGACGGATCGTCGCAGATGCAATCGCTTCGATGGGTGGCATCCCCGCTTGAATCGCGAGATTCACAATCAACGAAAGATGTCCCTTGACCAACAACGATGGTTCGATATCATCAGTCACGAGCAGGATGTGCGAGCGATCCGCGAGTTCCATCACCGCCGCGATATTTTCCGAGGTAGACGATTTCGTTTGCAACATCACTGCGAGACCTTTTGAAATGCCCTCACGAATTTTTCCCGGCGAGGTGAGTGTGTGGTCAGACGTGACGCGCCACGTGAGGTACTGGGACAAATCGGTGCCGCGCAAAGTGGGAATGTGTCCATCAACAACCAGCCCAGCATTGTGCGCCGCGTCCACCAAGCCGCGCAAACGCGGACTGTCCGCGAGCACCGCGCCGTAATCCATCACCTCGCCCAGCGCAATCACGTCCGGCTCTTGCGCAAGTCGCGTGATGACGCCGGCATCGAACACCGCGCTCGTCCATTCCAGGTCGGGCGAGGTGGCGGGTACGCAACTGGGAATCGCGTGATAAATCCGCAAGTGCAAATTTTGCGCCGCGCGAATCATCCACCGCACGCCCTCTTCGCCCGCGACGTTCGCGACCTCGTGTGCGTCTGCGAGCACGGCTGTCGTGCCATGCGGCAACACGGCTTGCGCGAATCCGCGCGCGGTGACGTGCGACGACTCGATGTGCATGTGCGAGTCAATCAAACCTGGGACGATGATACGTTTACCCAGGTCACGCGATTCTTTCGCAACAAGGTTCGTCGGGGGTGCGCCCTCTTCGACGTAGACGAATCGTCCATCGCGCACGCCGACCCAGCCCTCGAACACACGCAGGCGAAACACATCGGCGATGCGTGCGTTGTATAGTAACAGATCGAGTGAAATCATTTATGCTCCTTGAGAAGACGAAGGACGAAAGACGGAGGACGAAAAAAATTCGTCGTCCTCCGTCTTTCGTCCTTGGTCTTTCGTCGAATTATATTCCGCGTGCCGCCAACAACTGCACTGCGCGCAACGCAATCGCAATCGCTTTCTTTTCACCGCCTCGGAACAATTGCTCTTTTTCCGCGAGCGTTGGTTGCACCGGCAACCAGATGTTCGAATCGGTTGAGACGACACAGCCCACACGCACGCGCCGCACCGAACCGACGATGAACAGAATCGAAGCTTCTTGTTCGCCCGCGACGACGCCGACACTTTTCAACAATTCGTTGAGCGGTTTGTCTTGCACATAGTACGCGTCGCGTGTGAACCCAATGCCCGCGCGATATTCTTCTTTCGTTTCGCGCGCCGCATCAATGAGCGCATTCGAAACATCCAGGTCGGCAACCGCCGGAAATTCGACCGGCAAGTACACTTTCGAGGTGCCTTCGCCACGATGCGCCGCCGTGACGACGACCGGCGTGCCAATCGGAATATCGTCCTGGCGTCCACCCGCCGAGCCGACGCGAATGAACACTTGCGCGCCGACCTTGACCAACTCTTCCATTGCGATGGACGCGGCGGGTCCGCCGATGCCGGTCGAGCACACGGTCACAGGCACGCCATTCGTCGTGCCGTTGACGACGACATACTCGCGATTGCGCGCAATCTCTTTCGCGTCTTGCATTTGCGCGGCGATACGTTCCACGCGACCTGGGTCACCGGGAAGCAAGACGTACCGCGCCACGTCGCCCGGGCGACACCGAATATGTTTTTGAACTTCGGGCTGAGTTGCAGACATAATATTCCTTTCCAAAAATTGAATTTGAATAATTTTGTGCATGCAGTCTATCCGAAATACTAGTTTAGTCAAGCAGTCCATCATTGCTTTGCTGAAATTGAAAAAGGCGAGTCAATGTGCACTCGCCTTTGTAAAACAAAACACCTGCTTGATGAAAACTACCTGATGGATTGTTGTTTTGCCATCGCCGGTGATTTCACTTGAGCGCGTCCGTTAAACCATTTCAACGCTTCGAACCACGCAATGCTCACCAGTCCGGCGACGAAACAGATTGCTACATCAATCGCATCGAGCGCGCCAAACTGGAACAGGTCGCGCAAGAATGGCACGGTGAGTACCAAGGTCATAAA
>CAZPIR010000044.1:13133-13869 GCA_964586085.1 uncultured Anaerolineaceae bacterium
ACACCGTCGCGCCGCCGAGCACCCACCACAATGCCGTGTTCGGCGTACGGAACGTCGCCACAACCGTGCGCGTCCACGAGCGATTCGTCAGAATCAAGCCCAGGTTTGCCACAATCAAGGTCGTGAAACTCAACGCGCGCGATTCGTTCTCGCTCAAGCCGCGATACAAGGCAATCGCAAACACCGCGAACACAATCGCCAACACGCTCGTGCCCTGTAAAACACTCATCGCCAACGTGCGGCGACCAAACAACGGCTCCTGCGGATTACGCGGCGGACGATTCATCACATTCGCCTCTTCCGGCTCGGCTTCAAACACCGTCGAACATGCCGGGTCGATAATGAGTTCGAGAAAGACAATGTGCACCGGCATCAACACGAGCGGCATCTTGAACACGATCGGCAGGAGCGACATACCGGCAATCGGGACGTGAATCGCAAAGATGTACGCAATCGCTTTTTTGATGTTGTCGAAAATACGCCGACCCAGGCGCACGGCTTGCTCGATGGACGAAAAATCATCGTCGAGCAAAACGAGCGCGGCAGATTCGCGCGCGACATCCGTGCCGCGTCCGCCCATCGCAATGCCAATATGCGCCGATTTGAGCGCAGGCGCATCGTTCACACCATCACCGGTCATCGCAACAATTTCGCCATTGTCCTTGAATGCGTTGACGATGCGGAGTTTTTGTTCCGGCACGACGCGCGCAAAAATGTTCGCATGCGCGATGCGTCG
>CAZPIR010000045.1:0-7021 GCA_964586085.1 uncultured Anaerolineaceae bacterium
ACTTGATTTTTTTATACCATTCGACCGTTGCCTGAATCGCTTGACGATGGGGTGTGCTCAGACTCGAACCGAACGCGCGTGCGAATTTACTTCCGTCCACGATAAACGGTTGTGTGAATTGATACATGGTCTCGCGGACTTCACGCACCATCGGCGAAAACAAACCGACGAGTGAAATCATCAGCGGCGAGTACGCACCCATCTGCGGTTTCGTCCCGGCGATTTCGAACGCGATCTGCAAAAACTGGCGACCGGTGATTGGCTCGGCGCCGGGAATGTGCCAGACCTGCCCGAACGCGTCGTCGCGTTCGCTGAGCATGACGAGACCGCGCGCAAAATCGTCAATGAATGTCATCGTGTGTGGTTGATCGAGCGAGCCAGCCCACATCGCTTGCTTGCCAGCGATGACAGCGTTAAACACATCTTTGCCGGCGAGCGCGTTCGTGACGCCGGGGCCAAAGAAATCGGAGGCGCGCGCAATTGCAACGCGCACCTTGCCGCTTGCGTGCGCGTCCATCAAATCGTTTGCCATGCGCGCGCGGAGTTTGCCCTTGTGTCCCGGCGCGGCGTAGGGCAAATCTTCGGTGATGCGCCCGGCGACCGGACCGTACATGTACACATTGTCTGCAAAAATTAATTTGGCGTTGACCGCACTCGCGGCGTCGGTGATGTTTTGCATCATCGGCGGGAATTTCGCTTCCCATTCCGGGTAGGGCACGTTGACGCAGTTGAACACGACTGCCGCGCCTTCACATGCGGCACGTACGCTTGCCGCATCGAGCGCGTCGCCGCGCACAACCTCGACGCTTGTCGGCAAATCGGCTTGACCGGTGCGGTTGACCGCCCGGACATTTTTTCCTTGCCGCGCCAATTCGCGTGCCACCGCATTGCCGATGCCTCCGCTGGCTCCCAATACAACATTCAACGCATTGCTGTTCATAGCATCTCCTTTTGATTTAATAATTCACTTTAGTTTACATTGTAAACAATATACACAAAAAAAGACGGACTGTCAAGCGGGGCGGCGAGAAAAGTTCCGCGCGTTTTGCTCCAGTCCGTCTGAGGGATAGTTTGGCGAGTGGTCCGAATTTATTCGCGTGCGAACGTGCCGCTTTGCAACTCGCGCAGGGTTTGCAGAATTTCCTCGCGGGTGTTCATCACGAACGGACCGTACCGCACAATCGGTTCGTACGACGGCTTGCCAGACATGAGCAGAAAACGCACCGCGCTTTTTTCCGCGCGCGCTTCAAACGTGCCTTCATCGCCGAACACGATCATGCGCGGCCAACCGATGCTCTCGCGACTCGCGCCGAAAATGCCGGAACCTTGAAAGACGTACGCGATGACTGTGTGCTCGCGCTCAATCGGCAGGGTAAAGGTTGCGCCTGCTGGCACGCTCACATCGAGATACATCGGGTCGGCGACAATTTCGGTGACGGGACCGCGCACGCCGTCCACCGTGCCGGCGATCACGCGAATGGTGATGCCGCCGTCGCGGGTGGCGATGGGAATTTGCGCGGCGGAAATATCTTGATAACGCGGCTTGATCATCTTGTCTTTCGCCGGCAAGTTGACCCACAACTGAAAACCATCGAGCCGGTCGTCGGCGCGTTGCGGCATTTCTTCATGCAGAATACCGCGCCCGGCGGTCATCCATTGCACATCGCCCGCGCCAATTGTGCCGGCATTGCCAATGCTGTCGCGATGCGTGACCTTGCCGGAGAGCATGTACGTCACCGTCTCAATGCCGCGATGCGGATGCATTGGAAAACCGGCGAGATAGTCGTTGGGATTATCGGAGCCGAAATGATCGAACAATAAAAAGGGATCGGGATAGTCGAGCGCGCCGCCCGGGAAACTGCGTTTGAGGCGGACGCCCGCGCCTTCCATCACGGCTTGCGGCGTGACGATTTCCATAATCGGACGAATCGAATGGTTCATGACACTCCTTGATATGCACAGGCGATCTAGTCGCCGGTTGCGCTAAATTTTTTCAAGGTCATTCTAACCTATCCACGTAAATCGGTCAATCAGTTTTCGTTTTTTCCCAGTGTGTTATTTGACGTGTTACGCAATTTGGATATAATCCAGGTATTCTAAAGAAAGGAGCAATGGGATGGTTTTCTATCGTATGCTTGGCGGTTTCAAGGGAGTTTTCACCTTGCCGTAATGCGCCCATTGCCGGAATGTCGAAATCGTTTCGCCGTGGGTTGCCTTACGCCCACGGCGATTTTATTTTGCTACACAGAATGCGTGTCGCGCTTTGCCGTGGGTTTTCACCAACTCACGGTTTTTTATTTTTCGGGAGGAAGATGTGCATGAACACTCAATTGTTTGAGGGAACCTTGATTCGTCTTGGCGCGATTGAGGCGGATCGGGATGCCGAAATCGAATCGCGCTGGACGCACGATGTCGAGTACATGCGGGCGTTGACGATTGATCCGGTGCGTCCGCGCTCGCCGAATCAAATCAAAAAACAGTACGACGAAATCGTCAAGAACGAGCGACAATTTTATTTTACGATTCGCGCGCGCGACGATGATCGCATGGTGGGATTTGTTCGTCTTGCGCATATCGAGTGGACGCACGGCATTGCCACGCTGAGTTTTGGCATCGGCGATGCGAATGTGCGCGGCAAAGGGTACGCGCGCGAAGCCTTGGCCTTGATTCTGCGCTACGCGTTCAACGAATTGAATTTGTACCGCGTCGCGGCGCAGGTTCCCGATTACAACACGCGCGCCAAGCAAATGCTCGAACGCGCCGGGTTTACGCTCGAAGTGCGTCGGCGCGAGGTGGTGCATCGCGACGGCAAACGCTGGGATTGGCTGGTGTACGGAATACTCAAACCCGAGTGGCGTGCATGACCCCGCCACTTTTGCAAGGCGAACTGGTGCGGCTTGTCGCCATCAACACGAGCCAGGATGCAGATCTCTTGACGCGCTGGACGCGTGACACAGAGTACTGGCGTTTACTGGATGCCACGCCGGCGCGCGCATGGACCCAGACACAGGGACGCGAGTTTGTCGAGCGCGAATTTGAGACGGAGCGACCGGAGACGTTCGCGTTTTCAATTCGCGCGCGTGATGATGACCGTCTGGTCGGCGAGATTGATCTGGGTGGTGTGCTGTGGACGCAGGGCGATGCGTTTGTGGGCATCGGCATCGGCGAGCGTGAACTGTGGGGTAAATGGTACGGCACCGACGCAATGCGCGTGCTCTTGCGTTTTGCGTTCCAGGAATTGAATTTACATCGCGTCTCGTTGACGGTTTATGGCTATAACCTGCGCGCGCAACGCGCGTATGCCAAAATCGGATTTCAAGTCGAAGGGCGCGCTCGCCAAGTTTTATTGCGCGATGGTCAACGCCACGATGTGATCTTTATGAGCATTTTGCAGAATGAATGGCAAACGATTTACGGCTGAGGAGATTGAGATGACAACACCTCTTTTGCAAGGCACGCTCGTGCGACTCTCGGCGGCGAATGCGGATAAAGACGCCGAGACGTTGGCACGATGGTCGAACGATTCGGAATACGGACGTTTGCTCGACACCGACCCGGCAACCCCGCGTTCACTCGCCAAGACGAAAGAAGATATTCAAAAATGGATGGAGAATGATGACCGCACCAGTTTTGGGTTCATGATTCGCACGCTCGCAGATGACAAGCTGATCGGCTTTGTCGGCTTGAGCGGCATCAGTTGGACGAATGGCAATTGCTGGGTCGGCATCGGCATCGGCGAACGCGATTACTGGGGCAAGGGGTACGGTACGGATGCGATGCGCGCCGTGTTGCGCTTTGCGTTCCAGGAATTGAACCTGCATCGTGTTTCGTTGAATGTGTTTGCATACAATGCGCGCGCACAACGCTCGTACGAAAAAGCCGGTTTTCGCATCGAAGGTCGCACGCGCGAATTGATGTTGCGCGAAGATGTGCGCCATGATGTGATCGAGATGGGTATTTTGCGCGAGGAATGGGAACGCAACAATCCGTGAAGAAACTCGACGCGTACACGACCTACCTGATCTTGACTGGCGCAGATGGCGGCATCTCGTCGCTCATCTTTACCGTGAACATGATTTACCAAGCGACGGTGGTTGGACTCGATCCATTACAACTCGTGCTGGTTGGCACCACGCTCGAAGTCACGGCGTTTCTCTTTGAAGTGCCGACCGGTATTGTCGCCGATGTGTACAGCCGGCGACTCTCGATCATCATCGGTTACATCCTGGTTGGGGTGGGTTTTATCATCGAAGGCACGTTCCCGGTTTTTGCGACAGTCCTGCTTGCCCAAGTGATCTGGGGCGTGGGCTGGACCTTGACCAGCGGCGCAACCGAAGCGTGGCTCACCGACGAAATCGGCGAGGACAAAGCGGGGCGTGCGTTCTTGCGCGCGTCGCAAATCGCCCAGGTCGCCGTTTTGTTTGCGGTTGTCGCGGGCGTGTTCATCGGCAACGTGCAAGTGAATCTGCCGATCATTCTCGGCGGCATCGGCTTTATCGCGATTGGCGTGTTTCTTGCGATTGCGATGCCGGAAACCGGGTTTCGTCCGACGCCGCGCGAAAATCGCGATTCGTTTCAACACATGTGGCACACGTTCCGCGAAGGACTCGCGATGGTTCGTCGGCGTCCCGCGCTGACGAAAATCCTGGGGATTGGTTGGTTTCATGGTTTGTACAGCGAAGGTATAGATCGTTTGTGGACGCCGTTCCTGTTGACGTTTGCTTTGCCGCGCTTGGATGGTCTCACGACCGTGACCTGGTTCGGCATCATCCGCGTTGGCGGCATTGCGCTCGGTATCGTCGCGAATGAAATCGCGCATCGTCGCGTCAAGATCGAAGACGAGGTGACCTTGCGTCGCGCCTTGTTCGCAATCAATGTCGCGATGGTTGTTGCGCTCGTCGCGTTCGCCGTGTCATTCGATTTTTGGTTTGCGATGATCGCGTACTGGTTGTGGTCGGCACTGCGGCGCACGTTCAGCCCACTGCATACGGCGTGGGTCAATCAACGACTCGACTCGCAAGTGCGTGCAACCGTAATTTCGATGAGCAGTCAGGCGGATGCGCTGGGACAAATGATTGGCGGTCCGCCGGTGGGCTTGATTGGCAATCTCGTTTCATTGCGCGCCGCCCTCGCGGCAAGCGCAATCATTCTATCACCCGCGCTCGCGTTGTTCGCGCGCGCCAAAAACGACCGCTGATAAAAACATCATCGGTCGCACACAAGGAGGGGACTATGCAATCCGGAAAACTTGATCAAACTATCTTTATGCTGAACCAATTTATTTTGGCACGGTGATGTTTTGAGAATTGGACGCACCGCGATGGTCGCTCGCAAAAAAATCCGCGTGCATCCGCGCTTGTCCGCGTCCTGAATTAAATGCACCGCCGTGCCGGCGGGGCTTTTGAAAGATGAATTTCGACACAACTCGCAGAGCGTATCTCGACGACGATGTGAACGCGCGGCAACATCAACGCAAGGGCAAACGTCTTGCCAAACCGTCCAAGCGCGCGGACATGCCGCTCGGTAAAGTAGTCACGTTCGATCCCATCGCACAACTTGGCATCGAAACCGAGTTCAATCCGACGTTTCACGCGTCGCGCTTTGAACGCGCCTTGATTCTCGAATACCTGGGACCGTTTTACGAAGAACATTACATCACGGACGTTCTGCGGCAGATCAAGGGCGGCAAGGAGGCAACCGTGTACTGTTGTCTCGCCGATCCCAGGATGGGACGGCAACATCTTGCGGCGAAGGTATATCGCCCGAAAATTTTCCGCACACTCAAGAACGACGCCGAGTACCGGCAAGGGCGGACGATGAAGGATGAAGAAAACCAGGTGTTGCGCGGACGGCGCGAGAAACTAGCGATCCAAAAGAAAACCGGTTTTGGCAACGAGTTGATGCACAATGCCTGGCTGGCGAACGAGTACGACGTTCTGCTCAAACTGCACGCGGCAGGCGTTCAAGTCGTGCAACCGATTGCACAGGGCGGCAACGTGATCTTGATGGAGTATCTGGGCGAACCGCAAATGCCCGCGCCGACCTTGAACACGGTGCGGCTCGCGCGTGATGAAGCGCAAGCGTTGTTCGACCGCATCGTGCACAACATCGAGGTGATGCTCGCGCACAATGTGGTGCATGCCGACCTGTCCGCGTTCAACATTCTCTACTGGGACGGCGACATTCGCATCATTGATTTTCCGCAAGCCGTGAATCCGTACGTCAACCCCAAAGCATTCGCCATGTTCGAGCGCGATGTTGCGCGCGTGAGCGAATACTTTGCGCGGTACGGCATCAACGTCAATGCGCGGCAACTTGCGCGCGAATTGTGGACGCGCAACGTGCAACGTGATTCGTCCGAAGTGTTTTTGTAAAGGCGATGGAGGACGGATGACGAAAGACAAAGGCAAGGTCTCGGTTATCGGTCATCCGTCCTCCGTCAACGGAGTTGACGATGTACTCTCGACAATATGAAAATGAAATAGATGATGTAGCGATGCGCGCGATGCTTGTTGATGCGTGGCGCATCGCCGGATGTGATGCCGGTTACTGGCACATTGGCGCGGCACTCGCGTGGCGAACATTTTTAATGTCGTTTCGCGTTGACCTGCGCGCAAACATCCGGCTGTGGTTCGCTGACGCCAATGCCCTCGTTGGCTTTGCGGTGTTCGGCGACGATTTTTCGCTGGACTGGCAATTGCATCCGGCACACAGTTGGCGCGGCATCGAAGAAGAAATGTTGGCGTGGGGCGAGGCGCGTTGGCGCGAGGCAATGGCAGACTCCACGATTCCAACCGAACGCAAACGCGCGCTAATCGCAGGCGCACTCGCCACCGATGTGCGCCGCTGTGAATTTTTGACGCAACACGGTTTCACGCGCGACGAGCATCCATACTTGCGTTTCGCACGCACGCTCGATGACCCAATCGCATTGCCGACGTTGCCGCAGGGCTTCAGCGTGCGCGGTGTCGCCGGTGAAAACGAAATCACGAATCGGGCAAGCGCGCATCGCGAAGCGTTT
>CAZPIR010000045.1:7031-13836 GCA_964586085.1 uncultured Anaerolineaceae bacterium
GCGTGACCGATGAAGGGTACGCGCGTTTGATGCGAATGCGCGATTACGATCGCGAACTCGATGTGGTGGCAGTCGCGCCGGAGGGCACGCTTGCCGCGTACGCCATGACCTGGCTCGATGTGACAAACCAGGTCGGTGAGTTTGAACCGGTGGGCACGCGTCCCAGTTTCCAACGACGTGGATTGGCACGCGCCGTTTTGCACGAAGGCATGCGTCGCCTGCGCGAACGCGGCGCGAACACGGTGCTGGTTTGCACGGGCAGTGCGAATGAAAACGCAATTCGCTTGTATGAATCGGTGGGGTTTCGAGTGGTGAATCAAGACCACAATTTTGTCCGGCAATCCAAGGTGACAAAATGAGTTTTCCGATTCGACCATTCAACGCCAACGATTATGCGGCGATTGCCGAAATCAATAATACGTTTTGGACAGAAGAACAACTCACCGCCGAACAATGGCAGAGCGACGATGCGAATCGTCCGGCGCATTGCGTGCACGCACGTTGGGTTGCCGAGAGCGATGGTTGCGTGGTTGGGCTGAGCGAGTACGATCAACTCGCCGGACGTTATCATCCCGACAAGTACTGGTTGCGTGTCGAAGTGTTGCCGGCGTTTCAACGGCGCGGCATCGGCGCGGCGCTGTACGAAACCGTGATGAACGCGCTCGCCTCGCGCAATCCCTGGCTCGTGCGTTTTGCTCTGCGCGAGAACATGGACGCGAGTTTGCGTTTTCTCAAGCAACGCGGTTTCGCCGAAGAATGGCGTTCGTACGAATCGCATCTCGACGTGACACAATTCAATCTCGCCACACTCGCAGACACGGAAGAAAAATTACGTACGCGTGGTATTGCCATCAAAACATACGCCGAACTTGTGGCTGATGCGGCACGCGATGAAAAACTGTACGAACTCTACGAGGACACGCGCGCGGACGCGGCATTCATCGAACCACTCACGCGCACCGAGTACGCGCAATGGCGCGAAATGTTTCTGACGAATCATCGCGCGAACCTGGATGCGTTCTGGGTTGCCACGCGCAACGACGAGTACCTGGGTCTGGCGATGCTTGCCTCGGCACAAGCGGGCGAGCAGATTGACACGCGTTGGGTCGGCGTGCGCCGAGATGCGCGGCGCAACGGTATCGCGCGCGCGTTCAAAAAAAGAATGATCGAGTACGCGCAAACGCACGGACAGGCGAAAATTTTGACGGTGACCCATTCACGCAATGTGCCGGTGATTGCGATGAATCGCGTCTTGGGTTACGTGGATCAACCGGCATGGGTGTACTATACCAAATCGTTTGACCAAAACAAGGAACAGAGGAAACGATGAGTCTGAAATCACAAACTTTGCAAACGCAAATCCAATTTGGCTTGAGCGACTCGCCGCGCGACCTGGGTGACGGTCTCGTGCTTCGCACGGCGACGCTCGCGGACGCCGAGCCGCTGGCGCAATTTGCCGGCAATGTTTTTGGGCGCGATCACTTTGATGAAATCGCCGCCGTGTTCGAGCGCGAGTACATCCTCGCGCACCCGGCAATCGGTCCGCAAAACACGTTTCTCGTCGAAGATACGGTCGCGCACAAAATTGCTTCGACGATGTTGTTGATTCCGCAAACCTGGACGTATGCCGGGATTCCGTTCGCGGTGGGGCGTCCCGAACTCGTCGCCACCGACCCGAATTATCGTCGGCGCGGTTTGGTGCGCGCGCAGTTCGATGCGTTGCACGCGCGCAGTGCGGCGATGGGACATCAAGTTCAAGGTATCACCGGCATTCCGTACTTTTATCGCCAATTCGAGTACGAGTACGCGCTCGACTTGGGTGGCGGCAAAATGTTGACGTTCGATGCGATTCCGATGTTGAAAGAAGGCGATGCAGAACCGTACCGCTTGCGCGTGATGACGCACGACGACCTCGCGTTCGCGCAAATGCTCTACGCGCGCGACGGTGCGCGTTCGCTCGTCACATGTCCGCGCTCGGACGCGTACTGGCATTACTTGCTCGATGTGTTGCCGGATTCGTACTGCAAAAATCCGCACCACGTGATTGAGAACGCGGAAGGGCGCGCAGTTGGTTACGTGGTGACGACGCGCGAACTAGGACAGAATGCTTGGTACGGCGCGGTCGAGTTGGTTTTCGCCGAAGGACAATCTCTGCGCGCGGCAATGCCGGCGGTGTTGCGCGCGCTCAAAGGGTTGGCGCTCGAAGAAGGTCAAAAACAAAACAAGGAACTCAAAGGCATTTACCTGAACCTGGGGCGTGTCCATCCGGCGTACGATGCAATGCCCGAACTGCACACGCGCACGCGTTCGCCGTACGGCTGGTACATTCGCGTGCCGGATGTGCCGGGCTTTATCAAGCACATTGCGCCCGCGCTCGAAAAAAATCTCGCGCAATCAGTTTGTGCCGGACACACCGGCGAAATCAAAATCAACGAGTATCGTGGCGGACTGCGTTTGATTGTCGAGCAGGGCAAGGTGCGCGCCGAAACGTGGCAACCGGTTGAGCATGAAGCCGATGCCGGTTTTCCGCCGCTCGTGTTTTTGCAATTGCTGTTCGGGCGTCATTCGATGGCAGACCTGCGCGAAATTTTGCCGGACGTATGGGCAAAAGAAGAGGCGTGGTTTTTGCTCGATGCCATGTTCCCGAAACGTAATTCAGGTTTCCTTCCAGTATGATCGCTGACGACTGACCGCCGACCGTCACGCTCTGTGTGAGCGGTCGGCGGTTTACGTGGAGGTGCAAGTATGCTCCAGGTGAGCCACCTTAAAAAATCGTACAACATCCAAACCATCCTCGACGATGTATCATTCATCGTGAATGCCGGCGAGCGGGTGGGCTTGATTGGCGCGAATGGGTGCGGCAAGACCACGCTGTTGCGCATCATCGCCAGTGTCGAAAAGCCGGAGTCTGGGACGGTGAATGTGCGCGCGTCGCTCGGCTATCTCGCACAAGGCATTGCGCTCGACGATGCGCGCACGATTGGCGCGTACATGCGCGACGGCATCCCAGGGTTCGATGCGACGCGCGCACAGGTCGAAGCGCTCGCGGCGCAGATGGCGCAATTATCATCCCAGGATTTGCTCGCGCAGTACGCGCAAGCAATGGAACAATTCGATGCGCTTGGCGGTTACGTGATCGAGCCGCGCATCGAAGAAATTCTTGCCGGGCTAGGTCTTGATGCGCCGCAGGATATGCGACTCGATCAGTTGAGTGGCGGGCAACGTACGCGCGTTGGTCTTGCGCGATTGTTGCTCGCCGAGCCGCAAATCCTTTTGCTTGATGAGCCGACGAATCATCTCGACATTGACGCACTCGAATGGCTCGAACGATTTCTCGCGCGTTATCGTGGCGCGGCACTCATCGTCTCGCACGACTGGACGTTTCTCGATGCGACAGTCACGCGCATCCTTGAACTCGACGACCTCACGCATCGCGTCACCGAGTATGCCGGCAATTATTCGGATTACGTGCAAGCCAAGGCGCGCGCACGCGAAAAACAATTCGACGCGTGGCAAGACCAGCAAGACGAAATTGGACGATTGCAAACTGCGGCGCGCCATTTGCGCGGTATCGCGCAATTTCGCAAAGGCGGCAAAGCGGATGGGGGCGATAAATTTGCGAAAGGATTTTTTGCGAATCGCAGTCTCGCCACCGTGCGCCGCGCCAAGCAAATCGAACGACGTGTCGAGCATTTGCTCACCGACGAGCAAATCGAAAAGCCGGCGCGCACGTACGCGCTGAAATTGGAATTCGGCGCGATGCCGCGCAGTGGTCAGGTTGTGTTGACGTTGGACGACCTGGGATTGGCGTTTGGCGATAAATGGTTGTTTCGACACGCGAATCAGACGCTACGTCATGGTGAACGCATCGCCCTTGTCGGCGCGAACGGGTCGGGCAAGACGACCTTGTTGCGCGTCATCGCCAATGAACTTGCCCCGAGTCAAGGGAGCGTCCGGCTCGGCGCGAATGTGCGACTGGGTTACATGCCGCAGGAACAAGAAATTCTCGATGCGAATATTACGCCGTTCGAGTTGATTCGTGGTATGATGACGGGCGACGAAACGGCGGTGCGCCATCTGCTTCACTTTTTTCTGTTTGTCGGCGACGAGGTGTTTACGCGCATCGGCTCGCTGAGTTACGGTGAACGCGCACGACTCTTGCTCGCGCAACTTGTTGTGTCCGGCGCGAATTGTCTCTTGCTCGACGAGCCGATCAATCATCTCGACATTCCCTCGCGCGAACGATTTGTGGATGCACTCGATGCGTTTCCCGGCACGATCCTGGTCGCGACGCATGACCGTGCATTCATTGATCAATTTGCGACTGGCATCTGGTCGCCGCGCGAAGGAACGGTGCGCGCGTTCCTGGATCGCGCGGAAATGATGTCAATCACGCATCGCACGAATCAACACCAATAATTTTTTCGCGACGGTCGGCGGTCTATCGTCGGCGGTTGCACCGGGAGCGAGACATGACAACATCACTTGTCACAGGAATTATTTTTACAGTGATCGGCTTGGTCGGGGTGGCGGCGGGACTGACGAACTGGCAACCGTTGATGGAGCCGGCGCGCAATTACAGTTTTATCAACATGCTGGGTCCGACGGGCAAGCGCGTGTTCTACGTTGCGATTGGATTGTTTTTGTTTGGCACGGGCATTGCCTTTATGGTCGGCATTATTCAGTTTAATCGGTGAGTGAATGACGATGCGAAATTATTTGGCGATTGCACATCGCGGCGCGTCCGCGCACGAGCCGGAAAATACTCTGCGCGCGTTTCGTCGCGCCATCGAACTTGGCGCGGACATGAGCGAATTGGATGTGCATCTGAGCCGTGACGGTCACGCGATCATCATGCACAATGCGTTCGTCGAAACGACGACGGACGGGCAAGGCGCGATTTGCGATTTGACGCTCGACGAATTGAAACAGTTCGATGCCGGCAAGGGCGAACGCATTCCAACTTTGCCCGAAGTGATTGATTTGGTGCGCGGCAGGCATGGTTTGTACATCGAATTAAAAGCGGAAGGCACGCCGGAGGTGGTCGCTAAAATTTTGCGCGCGGAAAATTTTACGACGCGCAATCAAGTGATTATCGGTTCGTTCTGGGTGCCGCTAATCGAGGAAATGAAAATCATCGCGCCGGAGATCGCGACCTCGTTGCTGGTCAGTCCGGTTTGGCCAGCGAATGAACTCGTCGCGATGACGCGCGCGGCAAAAGCAGATTACGTCCATCTCTGTTGGGAGCATCGCCATTCACAACCGCACACCTTGCTCACGCCGGAATTGCTCGGCGCGTTGCGCGCGGCGAACCTGGGTATTGTGTTGTGGCACGAGGAACGCGCGAGCGAGTTGCAGGTTTTGCGCACGCTCGACGTGGACGCGATTTGTAGTAACAGGCCGGAATTGTTGTGATCGAACGAATCAGTTTTACCACAGAGACGTAGAGGGCGCCGAGTTTTTTATTTGCTCGGTGTTTTCTACGGTGCATCGAAAACAAGAGCCGCGGCGATAAAAATCGCCGCGGCTTTGTGTTCCCGTGTCTCCGCGTCAGGCATTATTTCCACGTCGCATTGATCGCCGCAATCCAATCGGCAATCGCCGCGCGCGAATTGGTTTTCTGTTCGATGTGAATGAATTTGCCAGTGTAACTCGTCGCGGGCAATTCACACACCTGCGCCGACGGCACATTGTTCAGCAAACGACCTTGCACGTTCGTCGTCGCGTACAAATTGCACGGCGGATTTTCGCCGAACACGGTCGCCACCATCTTGGGTTGTAGCTTGACGAAATTATCGCGCAGGGTCACGATCTTGTCGGTGGGTTTGGGCGCGACCTGGACACCGTAACTCAGGAATGCATCTACGCCCGCGCAACTGGTTGTGCCCATGCCGTGAAATTGAATTGCGGTCCAATCCTTGTCTTTGTAAAAATCGTTCAACGCTTCGGTCGCCGCAAAGAAAATGTCCTTGACATTATGCGCGGCGTCCGCTTCGCCTTCGCCGGTGCTGGGCTGGCACGTTGTGCGTTCCTTGTTCGCGTCGCGATGGGAACCGGCGAGTGCGTAACTGCGCGCGTTGACGCCCTTGAACACGGCAATGGCTTGCGCTTCGGTCGCAAGGTCGGCGAGTGGATGCGGCGCTTGAATGCTCAACTCGCGCGTCGCTTTGGGATTGACGATGAACGTGCCCCACGCGCGGTCAATCGTGCCGTTCGCGTTCTCGTCGAGCGTTTCAAGCGCGATGCAATAACTCGCATTGTTCTGCTTGTCGGTGAACGTGGCGACGGAATAAATTTTCGTCATGCTTGCGGGGAGTGCAATGTCGTCGCATTTACCGGCGAGCATTTGCGCGGCGACGAGTTTGAAATCGTTGACGAGGTTTGCCGGCGGCGCGACGTACCCTTGTGTATCACGGCGCGGCATTTTGGCGAGCACGCATGCAATCAAAGTTTCGAGTGAGCTTTGCGTGGAGCACATGGCGTTCGGCGCGAATGTCGGCGCAGGGAGCGGGGTTGACGCCGTGACCGTTGTCGGCGTGACGATGCGCGTCGCCGTTGGCGCAACGGTTGGCGGAACCTGGGTCGCGGTCGGCGCGAGGGTGGCTGTTGGCGGAACCAGCGTCGCGGTCGGTGGGATGCGCGTTGCCGTTGGTAGAACCTGGGTCGGCGTTGGCGGGATCGGCGTCGCGGTGGGTGTTGGCGCGCACGCGGATAGAATGAACAAGAGCGATAACAAAATCAAAATGTGTTTCATCGTCACGACTCCTTTGGCGTCAAATTTGGTTTTGGTCTTGTCTAGCGTAAC
>CAZPIR010000046.1:0-13411 GCA_964586085.1 uncultured Anaerolineaceae bacterium
ACAGATGATGTTCACGAAGGTGATCGTGGCAGTGGACGAGCATGTGAACGTGCAGGACTTGTCCCAGGTTGCGTTCGAGGTGCTGGCAAATTACGATCCTCTGCGCGATGTGCAAATTGTCAGCGGCGCGACGGATGACCTTGACCACGCCGCCATCGAAAAAAATTTTGGTGGCAAGTTGGGCATTGACGCCACACGTAAAACCGAACGCGACCCAGGTCCGCACCAAAAGTGGCCCGAAGAAATTGTCATGTCGCCGGAAATCAAAACGTTAGTTGACCAACGTTGGAAAGAATACGGATTGTGATACACGATGCCTGAATTACCCGAGGTCGAAACGGTTGTGCGTGATTTGCGTCCGCATCTTGTTGGGCGCACGATTGTGAATGCCAAAGTGTACTGGCGCAAAATGATTGATACGCCAAGTGCAACCGGATTTACGCGAGGTGTGCGTGGCAACAAGATTCTCCAAATAACCCGGCGTGGTAAATACCTGATCTTTCATTTGTCATCGCGGAAATTCATGCTCGTGCACCTGCGAATGACCGGCGGTTTTCATTTGGACTCACCCAAGACGCCGCGCGATAAACACATGCACGTTGTTTTTCAAATGAGCGATGGGTACGAGTTGCGTTTTCGCGACACACGCAAGTTTGGGCGCATGTGGTTGGTGGATGATCCCGAGCTGGTCATCGGTAAGCTGGGTCCCGAAGCGCCGGACATTGCGACACAAGAATTCCATACCTTGTTCGAGAAGCGACGCGGTTATCTCAAACCCTTATTGCTTGATCAAACCTTTTTGGCAGGGCTGGGAAATATTTACGTGGACGAATCATTGTGGTACGCGCGCCTGCATCCCTTGCGTCGCGCCGAAACACTCACGCGCGAAGAACGCACTCGTTTGCATCGCGCGATTCACCAAGTGCTCAAACGCGCGATTGCAATGGGTGGCACGAGCATTGATGTGATGTACAAACGCGTCAATGGTGCGAGCGGAGGCTTTCAAAATAGTCTGCGCGCGTTTGATCGTGAAGAGCGCCCATGTCGGCGATGCGGCACGTTGATTGTCAAAGATATAGTCGGACAACGCGGGACGCACTTTTGTCCGACCTGCCAACGCAAATAAAATGGAATTAGTACCCTCGTCCTATTGTCTCTTTGGGGGGAGTCGAGTACTATACTGCCAAGAAAAAGGTACTATTAACCACCGATAAAGGCAAACTCGTCGAAAGGCGAGGACGCAAAGCTATGGGTCTAATGCGCAGGACGGTGCGCCAAGATCGCCAAGCTACCGAAGTGGAATATCGCACAGATTAATCTGTCTATTCCACACAGGAACAGACAGATTTTTATTTTCGGCGAAGTGGTTGCATTCAACAACCAAAGGAGGCAAAATGAAAAAATTAATCTTTGCGCTAACACTGACGGTAATGTTGCTTTCAATGACCTTCGCCGCCGTCGGTGCAGGCGTGGAATGGGATGATCCCAAACTGTGCGTCAATGGTGAATGGCTGTTGGTGATTGCCGCTAAACCGTCTGCGATCAAGGTCTATGTGCCCGAGGATGCGCGTTATGGCGATCAACGTCAAGGTGGTTGCAAAACCCCGGGTCCCAACGTGCCAGTGATTACCAATGTGGTTAAACGCGGTGAACGTGATGCGATGCTCGTTTTGGTAGATGGTAAATTCGCGACCACGCCTACTGTCGAAGCGTCTTACAAAGGTGTCAAGCAGGTGCGGCCGAATAATGGGAAGCAAACATTGGTCTATCTCTTCCGCTTGCGCTAGTTTACATCGTTGCTCGGCGGATACATTAATCTACTTGGCGTTCTACGCCCTTCCCTATTGCAGAGGCAACCCGCTGTCCCTCCGGGTTGCCTCTGTTCATTTGTGTGTGTGACATTTGTTCGCTAACAAATGATTGCGCGTCGTGCATACCTGTAGTATAATTCGTTCAAATACGTTGACGCGTTCGAGTAAAGACACACCCATGACCTGTCCTTGTCCACAGTGCGGTCGCGCCAACCCAATTGGTGTCATGACCTGTTCGTCTTGTCAAGCTTCCCTCGCGCGTTTGTGTCCACAATGTGAATTTCAGAATCCCGGCAATTTTCGATTCTGCGGCAACTGTGGCGCGAACCTGATCAGCCCCACTCAACCTGGGAACACCCCACGTGCTAGCGTCATGCCCGATGCGCTAGCAGAAAAAATTGCGCGAGTTGGCAAACAAGTCGAAGGCGAACGACGGAATGTTACCGTTTTGTTTGCCGATTTGAGCGGCTATACATCCATCTCCGAGCGACTTGACCCTGAGCAGGTGTACGAGTTGATTAACAGTACCCTGCACGCGTTTACCGAAGAAATCTACAAACACGAGGGAACGTTGGACAAGGTCATCGGCGATGGATTGATGGCTTTGTTCGGCGCGCCGATTGCGCATGAAGATGATCCCGCGCGCGCGGTGCGTGCGGCGTTTGGCATGCACGAAGCGATTCGACGCATCAACGCTGACCTCGAATCACGATTAGGAATAACCCTCAAAGTCCGGATTGGCTTGAATACCGGGTTGGTGGTGGTCGGCAGTATTGGCTCTGACTTGCGGATGGAGTACACGGCGCTCGGTGACACGGTGAATGTGGCGTCGCGTTTAGAGAATGCGGCAGAGCCAGGCACCATTCTCGTGAGCCGTTCAGTGTACGAGCCGACCAAGCCCTTGTTCTAGTATCGCGAACTGGGTGCGATTCGTGTCAAGAATCGCATCGAACCGGTCGAAATTTTCGAGGCGCTTGCGCCGCGCAAGCATGAAGGACGTGTGCGCGGAATTCCAGGCTTGAGCGCGCCGATGGTTGGGCGTCACGCCGAGTTTGCTCAGGTGCGCCAGGTTGTGGATACCTTGCTTGATCAAAAGCGTGGCGCATTGGTGCTCGTGACCGGCAACGCCGGTATCGGCAAGTCACGTTTGACGAGCGAACTCAAGGAACAACTCGTCAATCAATCGGTGAATGTACTGGAAGGCGCTTGTTTTGCTTACGGGCAACCTCCGTATGGTTTGTTTCTTCGTTTGCTCAAAGCATACTTTGGCATTGCCGATGATGATGCCGAAGAAACCATCCGCGAAAAAATCGAACGAGTTGCAGACAAGGACTTGCGCCCTGGACAAGCGCGCGCCGAAATTTTGCCGTACATCGAACACCTCTTTTCGATTCGGATTCTCGAAAAAGAAATGGCGGCGCGGATTCGTCACCTGGCTCCGCCTCAGGTTCAACAGCAAACTTTTCTCGCCGTGCGCGAACTCATCGCCGCGCGCGCGCGCCATGCCCCGCTCGTCATCATTTGCGAAGATGTGCATTGGATTGATCCGGTTTCGCTCGATCTGCTAGTGTTCATCGCGAGTGTGGTTGAACATAACCCCGTTGTGATTTATTGCAACTCGCGCCCAACGGAAGGTGCGGCGGCGCCTCGTTTGGAACAGCTCGGCAAGCAAACCTACGCTCCTCAGTTTTTGCATGTTCCTCTGCAACCGCTTTCGCACGCCGACAGCGTCGAGTTGGTGGATTTGCTTTTGACGATTCACGAATTGCCGGAACGTTTGCGCCAACTCATTCCGCAACGCGCCGAAGGCAACCCGTTCTACCTGGAAGAAATTATTCGCGTGCTGATTGATCGCGGCATCATTCGTCGCGAAGAAAATCGTTGGCACATTGTGCCAGGCGCCGACTTGGAAAATTTCCAAGTGCCCACCACTTTGCAAGGTTTGATTATGGCGCGCGTGGACACGTTGGGCGAACGCGCGCGTCAAGCCGTGCAGTGCGCCGCTGTTGTAGGGCGCGATTTTGGATTGCGCCTTTTGGCGAGCACCTTGGAGGATGCGCGTAATTTATCGGATGATATGGCGGAGTTGGAAGAGCGCGCGTTGGTGACGCGGATTGGCGCGAACGGCGATATTCAATATCAGTTCAACCATATCTTGATTCAAGAAACGATCTATGCCAGTTTGTTGGTGCGGCGGCGCGAGTTTTTGCATCATAAAATTGCCAGGGCAATCGAAACTCTGTTAAAAGATCGTTTAGATGACCATATCGAAGAGCTGGCATTCCATTATTACGAAAGCAAGGATTTGGAGCGAGCACTACCGTGCCTTGTTCGTGCGGGCAATCGCGCGGCAGAACGCTTCGCCAACGATCAAGCGTTGAAACAATTTCGCCGCGCGGTCGAATGTTTGGGGCAGACTAATCCGACCGCCGCGCAGAAGATTGATTTATACGATGGGCTGGGATCGGTGCAAACTTTTACGGCGGATTATGATGGCGCGACGACATCGTATTTAATCGCGCTCGAAATGAATCGTGCCTTGGTCCGCTCGGTCGAGTCGCAACGGCAGAGCGCGGAAATTATGCGCGAGATTGGACGCGTGTGTGAACGACGTGGGGATTATGCAGAAGCACTCCGCTGGCTGAACAGCGCATTGGGTGAATTGGAACACGTCGAACTCCAAGCGCCGGAACGCGTGCGAATTTACAATGATATTGGTTGGGTGCAATATCGTCTGGGTGGTTTCGATCAAGCGTACGAGTGGCGCATGAAGAGTTTGCAGGTTGTCGAAGGCACGGACAATTACAGCGAGATGGCATCCGCCTACAATGGACTTGCGGTGCTCTTTAGTCACAAGGGCGATTGGGAACGCGCGGCGGCATACGTTGAAAAAGGTTTGCGTTTGCGTGAGACGATTGGCGATTTGACCGGTGTTTCCAACTCGCACAACAACCTGGGCAACATTGCACTGGGGCAGGGCGATTGGAATCGGGCTTCGGAACATTTTCTCAAGACGATTGAAATTCGGCGCAAGACCGGGGACACGCGCGGCATTATCGTTGCCAACAACAATCTCAGTTTCGTTTTTCGCGAACAGGGCGACTATGAACGCGCGCGCGAGTACTGCCAAACTGCGTTGACGGATGCGGAAAAGATCAAAGCCGGCAACCTGGTTTGTTCTGCCTTGAATAATCTCGCGCATCTTTCAATCTTGCAAGGAGAATTTGTGCCGGCTTTGGTATGGCTCAAACGTAGTATTGACATTGCGACTGAAATCGGGCATAAAGAGAATCGCGCGGAAGCACTGTGGTTGACCGGCGAAGCGTACTTTGGCAATGCGATGCTCGAAGAGGCATATCAATCTGCCGCCGATGCGCGCGCGCTGGCTTTTGAAATTGGCAGTCGCATCAACGAAGGACAAGCGTTACGCGTGTTGGGCAAAGTTGCGCTTGTCCAAGGTGCGTTGGATGTTGCCGGCGATTATTTCCAAAGCAGTTTGACCGTGCTGATCAAATTGAACAATCCCATCGAATTGGCACGCACGCATTTTCAATTAGCATTGCTCACCCACGCGCGCGGTGACGTTGAGGGCGCGCGTGACGCGCTGACGAATGTCCGCGCTACGTTTGAGCGTTTGGGCGCGCAAGCCGAAGTTGCGCGCGTCCGCGCAGAACTAGACCGCTTGAATCAGGCATAGGCATGGCTACTAAACACGACCTGCGTCAAATTCCATTTTTCAACGAACTCGAAGATAACGTCATTGACGCCATTTCGCGGCGTTTGCAACGCGAGCACTATCACAAGGGCGCCATCGTCTTTGCCGAAGATGAGCCGGGCGATTGCATGTACATCATCGAGAGCGGTCAGGTCAAGGTCGTCTCGGAAAAAAGCGGACGCGAAAAAATTTACAACTATCTCGGTCCCGGCAATTTCTTTGGCGAGATGGCATTGTTACTCAGCGAGAAACGCTCGGCGACTGTACGTGTGGTGATTGACGCCGATTTGCTCATTCTGCGTCAGCACGATCTCGAAGAACTATTGCAACAACACCCCGCGATTGCGTTGATGATGACGCGCGAACTGGGTCGGCGTTTGGGCAAATCGCAACAGACGCCGGTTCTGCGCGAAGAATTCAACATCGTCGCAACGGTGGGACGCGCCGCACCGACACTCGCGCGCCACCTGGCGCAAGTGACCGGCGAGCCGGTCGTTCTCCTCGATTTGGGTGGGCTGGCGAATATCACGCTCAGTCACGGCACGCTCGCGCGGGCGAGCGTCACCCTCATTCGCGACGCCAAACTCGACACCGAAACGTTGGCGGGCTATTTGAGTCGGCTCGTCGAGCAATTTTACTGGGTGTTGCTTTGCGTTTCCCCGTACGAAACTCCCCTCACGCTTAAAGCGATGGAATTGGCGGACATTACCGTGCAGGTTGGCGAAGACGAACCCTCGTGGTTGCGTAGTGTCGCGCCCAAAGGATTGTGGCACGCCGATTCGAGCGACAAGTCTGTGCAACGTTTGGCGCGGCGCATCGCGCAACGCGTAGTTGGTATCGCGCTGTCCAGCGGCAATGCGCGCGGCATGGCGCACATTGGCGTGCTCAAAGTGCTCGAAGAAGAAGGTATTCCGATTGACCTGATTGCCGGCACGAGCGCGGGCGCGGTATTCGGCGCGTTGTATGCGGCGGGGCGCACCTTTGACGATATTATCGGGTTTGCCGAAGATGTGCGGAACAAGTACAACCTCACCACCGGTTTTCGTTTTTGGGACGTGCGTTTGCCGCCACGCTCGGGCTTGATCAAAGGGGATGTCATCCTGAGTTATTTCCGGCAACAATTGAATAATAAATCATTTGACGATTTAAGTGTCCCAATGTATATTATTGCGTGCGACCTGATTTCCGGCGAAGAGATTGTGTTTGATCGCGGTCCGGTTGCCGAAGCCGTGCGCGCGAGTATGAGCGTGATCGGCGTGCTCGAACCGGCATCTGTCGCCGGACGTTTTCTGATTGACGGGGGTTCGGTCAACCCCGTGCCCACGCAACTCTTGGCTGATCGCGGCGCGAATATTATTTTGGCGAGCAGTGTCATTCCCAGTCTCGAAGATCGTTTGCATCGCCGCGAACTCAAGCGCGAAGGTAAATTGCCCAACTTTCTCGGCATTATCATGGGCGCGCAAGAAATCATGGAGAGCGAGATTATCCGCACGCGGATGGGACCGGTGGATGTGCTCATTTCTCCCAACATTGCGCGCTATGGTACGTTTGAATACGACAAGGTCCGCGAACTGATCCAACGCGGCGAAGAAGCCACGCGCGCTCAGCTACCCACCATCCGTCAGTTATTTGCTCCGCGCCCGCGCAAACCACAGAACGTCTAGTGGCATTCTAGCACGTCGGGACTCGTAATGAGAGAACGTCTCCGGCAAATTCCTTTTTTCAATTCTCTCCGTGACGAAGAACTAGACGCTATCGCCCCGCGTTTGCAATATCGGCGGATGCGTAAAGGCGCATCGGTCTTTCAATCCGGCGAGCCGGACGATTCGATGTATTTCATCGAAAGCGGCTTGGTCAAGATTGTTTCCGAGCAACGCGGCGAAGCACGTTTCATCCTGTATCTGGGACCGGGTAATTTTTTTGGCGAAGGCGCGGCATTGTTTGGCGGCAATCATTCGGCAAGCGTCTATGTGGTGATTGATGCCGAGTTTCTGCTTTTGACGCACGAGGATTTGCTCATTTTGCTGGGGCAATACCCGGCAATGGCAATGACGATCATTCGCGAATTGCACGCGCGCTTGCGCCGTTCGCTCAATGCGCCAATCCAGCCGAAAGAAATGACGGTCATTGCGGTGATGGGCGACCGCGCGCCTTTGCTCGCCGAACATCTCGCGCAGGTCAGTGGCGAAGATGTCGCCTTCCTGGATTTGGGCGGCAGTGCTCAACCGCTCGACCCGAGACCTTTGGCGCACGATCATGTTTATTACACGCACGCCGGCGAAGCGGCTTTAGCGGAACGATTACCTGCCGAGTTGAGCGAACTGCTCAAACGATTTTACTGGGCATTGCTCTGGGTCGCGCCAACCGATACGCCCCTGACCTTGAAGGCGATCGACCAATCCGATTTGCGCGTGGTCATTGGTTCGGCGTTTGCGTATCAAGGCGAACGACTTGCGCCGCGCCATCGGTTGTTTGCAAACGATACGCCGGAAGATATTCATCGCGTTGCGCGTCGTCTGGCGCGTCGCCAGGTTGGTTTGGCGTTGTCGAGTGGCAACGCGCGCGGCATTGCCCACATTGGCGTGCTCAAAGTTCTGCGCGAAGAAAATATTCCGCTCGACATGATTTCGGGCACGAGCGCGGGCGCATTTTTCGGCGCGATGTTCGCCGCCGGCAGACCGATTCAAGACCTGGTAAAATTCGCGAGCACCGTGCATCGCGAGTACAATCCCTTGACCGGCTTTCGTAACTGGGACGTGCGAGTTCCGCCGCGTTCCGGCTTGATCAAAGGCGAAGGATTGTTGCGTCACCTGCGCATGCAACTGGAAGACAAATCGTTCGCCGATTTGCAAATCCCGATGGCGGTGGTGACAGCGGATCTTGTTTCGGGTGAAGAAGTGGTGTTCGAGCGCGGTCCGTTGGCAAACGCGGTGCGTGCGAGCATGAGTGTCGGCGGCTTGCTCGAACCGGTGCAGTACGAAGATCGCTTTTTGATTGATGGCGGCGCGATTGACCCAATCCCGACGCGCGTGTTGGGGGATCGCGGTATGAGCATCATCATCGCGTCGAACGTGATTCCAACTTTGCAAGATCGTTTACGTTTGCGCCGCATGAAACGCGAGCAAGGTTTGCCGAACATGGTTGACATTATGCTCGGCGAACGCGAAATTATGGAAGGCGAAATTATTCGCTCGCGCATTCATCCGTTGGATGTGTTGATTACGCCGGATGTGGCACGCTTTCACTTGCGCGAGTACGACAAGGTCAACGAGATTATTCGTGCCGGCGAAGACGCCGCGCGAATCCAGGTTCCCTATATCCGCAAACTACTTGCGCCCCGTCCGCGCAAAATTCCGTCGGACTGATTGGTAAGGATTGCATGATGGATGCGCCCAGTTCATTTAGTGAACTTTCACGCCCAGAATTAGAAAAAAAGATTGCCCTGCTCGAACAACGCATTGCCGCGCTCGAAACCTTGCAAGAGGTTGCGCACACGCTTGCGTCGGAATTGCGCTTGGATCGTTTGCTTGCGCTCATCTTGTCCAACGCAATGGACGTGTTAAAAGCAACTGCCGGCTCGTTGTTACTGCTCGACAAAACGACGAACGAGTTGATGTTTCATGTTGTGCAAGGTGGCGGTGGCAAGGCATTGCTCAACAAGCGCATTCGCACCGACGAAGGCATTGCGGGCTGGGTCTTTACGCGTCGCTTGCCGGCGACCGTGCATCATGCCGCCTCCGACCCGCGTTTCTTGACGCGCATGGATGAGACGCTCGCGTTCCAAACTGTGTCGCTCCTCGCCGCGCCGTTGATTTACAAAGGTAATCCGATTGGCGTCATCGAAGTCCTGAACAAACAATCGGGTGAACGCTTTAATGCCGACGACCAGGAATTGTTGATGGCGTTCGGCGCGCAGTCTGCCATCGTCATCGAAAACGCGCGGCTGTATCAACAAATCGTCGCCGAGCGCGACCGCATTCTCGCGGTTGAGGAGCAGGTGCGCCGCGAGCTGGCACGCGACCTGCACGATGGTCCGTCGCAAATTCTTGCGTCGCTCGTGATGGGCTTGAAACATTTGCGGAATGTGATTGTGCGCCAACCCGAACGCACCGAACTTGAAGTCAACGACCTGGAACGCTTGGCGACGACGGCGATGCACCAGGTTCGCAACATGCTGTTCGATTTGCGTCCGGTCGCGCTCGAAACCCAGGGTCTGCTCTCTGCGCTCCAGGTTTATGTTGAACGTCAGCGCGACTCGACGGGTGTGCCGGTCTATCTCGAAGCCGACGATGTTACCGTGCGCTTTCCACCCAAGGTTGAGGGCGCGGTGTTTTCGATCATCCAGGAAGCGGTGGGCAATGCCAAGAAACACGCGCAAGCGAAAAGCATTTGGATCTCGGCGCACGAAACCGGCGACGCGCTGGTGCTCTCGGTGCGTGACGATGGCAAGGGTTTCGATGTGACGAGCGTCGAAGAGGCGTACGCGCAACGCGGCTCACTCGGTTTGTTGAACATGAAAGAGCGCGCCGAAATCGCGCGCGGCAAACTGACAATTGACTCGAAAATCGGCAAGGGCACCAAAGTCATCCTGGCGCTCCCGCTCAAACCACCAACCGAATCAAACGGAAACTAGTCCACCAACGGGGGTTGCGAATATTCTGCAACCCTCTTTTTTTATACGCGGTTAACCTATGCAACTGACGAAAAAAATATGGTTCGTGGCAAGCATCGCCATTTTGATGGCGATGGGTTTTGCGTTTCCAATTTCCACGCGCGCGCAAGCGAATGCGATCATCGTGCCGGTCGCGCTCGCGCCGCTCACACGTGACACGCCCATCGAATTGACCGCGCTCACGCTCGACGCCTCGATCATCGAAATCAACGGTCGCACGATCATCACCGGCAACTCGACGTTCAAACTACATAACACGGATCGTTTGAATGATCTCCAGGTCGCAGTTGGTTTTCCAACCTGGGCCGGCGATACGTACGCGTTCGACCCAGCCAAGTTCGATTTGTTCGTCGTGACGCTGGACGGCAAAAAAGTCAACGCGCTCAATCCCGGCAAAGCCGATTTACGCATCGGCAGAGAAGTGCGCGCGGTGGATTGGTACACGTTTACGCTTGCAATTGCCAGCGACGAAAAGAAAACCGTGCGTTATGATTTTCAACAAGACCTGGGCGAGGGCATCCTGCCGCGATTCACGTACGGCTTGTTTCCCGCGACGGCGTGGAAGGGAAGCATTGGCAGTGCGCGGATCGAAGTGCAATCTCCCGAAACGACCACGCTCGAACAAATCATTGCTTACGATCCGCCGAATCCGCAATTTGATGGCAACAGTTTTCGCTGGAACTTTGCGACGAACGAACCTTCGGCGAATCCATCGCTGACCTTGATTCGTCCAGCGGTGTGGAGCGATTTGAATGCGAAACGTCGCGCCGCGCAACAGTCGCCGAACGATGCGAATGCGCGCGCCGCGTTGGGCAACGCGCTGCGCCAACTCGCCGTGCCTGATTCGCCGCGCCGCGATAGTTTTTACGCGCAAGCGATTGCCGAACTCGAAACCGCCACGCGACTCGATGCGAATAATCGCGCGGCGCGTCAAGCGCTTGCCGCGATTTACGAAGCGCGCGCCGGCGCGGCAACCGGTCCGCGCAACGTTGCGTACGTGCAACTCGCGATTGAACAATGGCTCGTGCTTTCGGCAAACGATGCGAATGCGCGCAAGCAACTCGCGGAAGATTATTTTTATCTGGGGCTGGACGCGCAGACACGTGGTGCATTTGCGAACGCAATCGAGTTCTATGACAAGGCGCGCGGGTTAATGCCGAACGGCGCGGGACCCTTGTTCACGAACGAACGCGCGACGGCGCAACGCAAATCGCTCAACCTCGCTTGGGCGCGTGCATTGCTCGAACAAAACGACCCCGCCCCGGCGGCGGACAAGGCGCGTGTGGTGTTGGGCGATGCGTTCGCCAATGCGTACAATCCGCCCGCGTTTTACATCGCGCGCGCTCAAGTGACGATGGAATCACACGCGCGCACGATGGCTTTTGCGCTCGCGCCATTGCAGGGTGAGGCGACACGGCAATCGCTGACGCGTGTGGTGGATGCGTGGCGGCAGGTTGGAGTTGGCGCACAAGTGTCCGCCGACCTGGGCACGCTCACGCTTCGCATCGAGTTCGATAACGTGCCAGACCTGACGAACAAGTTGGGAGTGTTGCGCCAAGCAACACCCGATCAGCCAGACTGGGCGCTCGTGCGCGCATTGCTCGCGCCAAAAAATATCGCGTGGCAATCGTCGGAAGAATGGTGGTGGGAGTCGCTCGATTATCGCGAGCAGGTGGATTTATCCGGCGTGTGTGCCGCGTTTACCGGACAACTCGATGCGTTGACGCCCGCGCTCGCGCCACTCGACAAGGCATCCCGCGCCGATGACGAGGCGCAATTGAAACGCGCGTTGTTACAATCGGCGCAGAATGGTTGGCGCAACGCGCTCGCGCAGGGGCGCGCAATTTTTCGCGCGGGCGACAAGGATGTGCGCGTGGAGGCGTGCGGCGTGCGCGAAATTGTTATCGTCGAGTCGCCGCTTCGCCTTGAACGCATCGCGATTGTCCTGGGCGCGATTGGGGTGCTGGGTCTGGGTGTGGCGCTTGTGTGGGCGCGGTTGAGGAAATAAAACATTGGGGCGAGTCACTGACTCGCCCCAATAATTTTTTACAACGCGCGACACACCAACCCTTTGAGGTATTCCGATTCCGGAAACGCGAGCAGAATTGGATGGTCGGGTGCTTGCGATAATTTGCCAATGATTTGCGCGTCGCGACGCGCATCGGTTGCCGCTTCAAAGACAATGACCTGGAACATTTGCGGGCTGACTTGTCCCGAACATGAAAAGGTGACGAGCGTCCCGCCGGGTTTCAATAATTTAAAGGCGAGCAAGTTAATGTCCTTGTATCCGCGCAAACCTGATTGCAGTTGCGAGTGCGCGAAAACAAATTTCGGCGGGTCGAGGATGATCATGTCGAACGATTTACCCATGTCGCGATATTTGCGAAGTACTACAAAGGCATCGCCATCTACAAATTCGCCGCGTGGCTCGCAATTGTTCAACCGCATGTTCTCGCGCGCGAGGGCGAGAACATCGCCAGATGAATCGAGATTGATGGCGCGCACATTCGGATTTGCCGCGCACGCGTACACCGAGAATCCGCCGGTGTACGAAAAGACGTTCAATACCTCGGTCGCATTTGCGGACTGAACCAGCTCGCCAACGCGTTTGCGGTTCTCGCGCTGATCGAGATACAAACCAGTCTTGTGCCCCTGTTTCACTTCCACGCGCAAATGCAAACCATTCTCGCGAATGTCCAGATAGTTTGGCGGTTCTGCGCCATGTAACACGCCGACGACTGAGGGCAGTCCTTCTTTTTCACGCACGTCCACATCACTGCGTTCGTAAATGCCGCGCGGTGCAAGTAATTCTGCGACGAGTGCGGTCAATTCCTTCTTTTGTTTTTCCGCGCCGAGCGTCAAAAATTGCATGATGACAAAATCGGCATAGCGATCCACGATCAAGCCGGGAAGCAAATCACTTTCGGCGTTGACAAGCCGGTACGCGTCGGTCGTCGCCTGGTTCACGATCGAGGCGCGACGTGCAATCGCACGTTCGAGTCGCGCGCGGAAGAATGCGCGATCAATCGGCTCGTCGTTCCACGTCCACACGTGTACGGCGATTTGCGAGCGCGAATTGAAATAGCCGCGCGCGATCGTTTTGCCGAACGAATCGCAAATGTCTACCGTGTCGCCATCGTGCGCGTCGTTTGTGTTGGCAATCGCGCCGGAAAAAATCCAGGGATGATGCGCGAGCACCGGTTTTTCTTTGCC
>CAZPIR010000046.1:13421-13784 GCA_964586085.1 uncultured Anaerolineaceae bacterium
GGGTTTGAGCTGAATTTTGGGATACATTGAAACCTTTTTTCTTGGGCGAGTGTCGTTGTTGTTATGTCTTGACGCGAATGTACCATACAACCGCACGAGTGTCAATCAAAAGAAATCTGTTAGAAATTTTGTAATTCCATTGCTATTCACTTGTCGCCCAAGTATAATCCTCGTGCAATACGCAATTTGTCATTCAAGAGGTTTACATGGCTCACTTTCATTTTTCGCCGCGCCCGAATCGCGCGCATGAAATCAACTGGCACGATTGGAACGCGGACAGTTTTGCGGAAGCAAAAGCAAACGATAAACTGATCTTGCTCGGCATCTCTGCCGTATGGTGTCATTGGTGTCACGTAATGGACG
>CAZPIR010000047.1:0-13589 GCA_964586085.1 uncultured Anaerolineaceae bacterium
AAGAAGCCGGCGTGGTCGGTTATCTCGTCAAGCCGTTCCGCGAACAAGAAATTGGTCCGGCGATTGACATCGCGCTCGCACGCTTCCAGGAATTCCGCGAACTCGAAAAAGAGATGGGCGGACTAAAAGAGACGCTCGAAACGCGCAAGTTGGTGGATCGCGCCAAAGGCATCTTGATGGATCAACAGGGACTGACCGAGCAAGAGGCATTCCGCAAAATCCAAAAGATGAGCATGAACACGCGCAAGCCAATGAAGGACATCGCCGAGGCAATCATCCTCGCGCAAGAAGCCAAGACGTAAAAAATGGGGCGGGAGCATCACTCCCGCCCTTTTATTTCAAATTACATTGCCGCCTTTATCGCGCGGCGGCGGGACTGAGCCACGTCTCCATTTCGCGTTCGACGCGCGCGTGGCGAATGACCCAGGGCTGTTCCGAGGTAGCAAGCAACTGAACGTTGATGAACTGGGTCGGTGTTGCGCTAAAACTCACATCCACCGGCGCATCGTTGCGCGATTTTTCGCACGCCACTTGCCAGCGACTCGCGCTCGCATTCCAGGTCGTGATGCGAAAACTCGCCGGCGCATTTTCAGCCGGCGCATCAAGCGCGATGCCGCTCACCATTTCGATGCGACCCAGGTCAATTTGAAACCACATCGAAGGTGCTTGCGGGGCATCGCTCGACCACGACGTATCGTTACGATTATCAATCGCGTGCGACGCGGCGGCTGGGTTGTGACTCGCGTTCGCCGTCCACGTCGCCGCCGAATGAATCAGCACATCCGAAATTTGCCAGCTCGTTTCCGCGCGCGCGAGCAAATCAATTTGCACGTACTGAATTTTTTGCGGCGCGAATACGGCAACCACATCGTGCGAATTGCCGAACGCGACGCGCGCAAGTTGATTCCACGCTCGACCTTCGGGCGACGCGCGTAGAATGTACCCGCCCGGAAAATTTTTGCCTGGGCTGAGGAATTGCACGCCATCCACCATGCGCGGCATTCCCAGGTTCAAACGCAACCACTGACCAGGCGCTTGCGGCACAGCGCTGTCCCAGGTCGTGAACATTTCGCCGTCAATCGCGTGCACCACCTCGCCGGGATTGCAATTCGATTCGACGCGCCAACCGGTCACGTCACTCGGCGTCGCCGTGACCGTGATTTGCACACTCAACGGCACGCCAAACCATACATTCCCTTCCGCCACCAAATCCCATTCGAGTTCGTACGTGCCCGGCATTTTCGGCGTCGCGAGCAAGGCCCCCAACATCACACGCTCGTTCGCCGCCACCTCGCGCGGCAAAGCGGTGCGCCGATCTTCGACCTCGTTCAGTTGTCGCCCCGTATCGTCAAACCACTTGAAGCCAACGTAAACCGCCGAGCGTCCTGTTTGTTGCCACGCATGCTCGCTCGTGTTTTGCAAATGCAAATTCACGACGAGCGTTTGTCCGACGACCACGCTCACCGGCGTGTCGTGCGAAAGAAATTGCGCCGACCATTCTTGGTTCGTTGGAATCATCGTGTCCTCTTTGACGTTGGGATTGACGCGAGTTATAATCGCGACAAAAGATAACACAACGCGTGGCGAGTGTCAAAACGCGAAGGAGGCGACAATGGCGTGGGAACGTAAACTGATGCGAACGGTGCAATGTCAAAACGACGCAGTCCTCGGCACACTCGCGCGTCTGTTCGATGTGATCGCGGCGGCGGGCGGCAACGTGGGCGAAGTGCGTTTAATCAAGGAAGACCACAATCGAGTTGTGCGCGACATTACGATTTTTGCGGACGACGACACGCACCTCGAAAAAATCTTGCACATGATGCGCACCAATCCCGGCACGCAAATTCTCGAAGTGCGCGACGAAGTGCTTGAATTGCATCGCGCCGGCAAAATTGCGATTCGCAGTCGGTACGCGATTGACTCGGTCGAAACTCTGCGCCGCGTCTACACACCCGGCGTCGCCGACGTGTGCATGAAAATCGCGCGCGACCCTTCCCTCGCGCGACGTTTTACCGCCACGTACCATTTCGTCGCAATTGTCACCGATGGCACAGCCGTCCTGGGTCTCGGCGACATTGGTCCACTCGCCGGAATGCCGGTGATGGAAGGCAAAGCGATGTTGATGGAGACGCTCGTCGGTTTATCCGGTATGCCAATTCTGCTCAACACCAAAGACCCGGAGAAAATTATCGAAACGGTGGCGGCAATTGCGCCCACCTTCGGCGCGATTCAACTCGAAGATATTTCTGCGCCGCGCTGTTTTGAGATCGAAGAAAAATTGCAGGCGCGCCTCGATATTCCGGTGATGCACGACGACCAACGCGGCACGGCAGTCGTGACGACTGCCGCATTGATGACCGCGTGCAAGTATGCCAAGATGGATTTGGGTAAAGCGGTCATTGGGCAAATTGGTTTGGGCGCGGCGGGTATGGCAATTTCAAAAATGTTGATGCGGCTCACCGGCAACCCGGTGCTCGGCACCGACCTGAACCCGGACGCGCTCGCAATGTTGGCACGCGAAGGCGGCAAACCATCGACGCTCGGCGAGATTATAGCGAACGCAAACATTGTCATTTCGACCACCGGCGCAAAAGGGCTGATCAAGCCGGCAATGATTCGCAAGGGACAAATCATTCTCGCGCTGTCAAACCCCAATCCCGAAATCGAGCCGGACGATGCGCTCGCGGCGGGCGCGGCATTCGCGGCAGATGGCAAATCGGTGAACAATGTGATGGGCTTTCCTGGTATTTTGCGCGGCGCGATTGATGCGTACGTCCCGCGCATTACGCAGGAAATGTATCTCGCCGCGGCAGAGACGATTGCGGCGATGACGCCGGCGGGTGAACTGATGCCCAACCCTCTCGACAAGCGCGTGCATCGCGCGGTCGCTCAAGCGGTGGCGAAAAAAGCGATGGAGCAAGGACTGGCGCGCGCGCCGTTCGTGCCGTACGTGGAAGATTAAAAAATGAACCAAACCAAAACCTACACCATGCCGATGAGTTATTGGGTTTTGCTTGGCGCGTGCGCGCTTGCATTCATCGTCGCGCAAGTCACACCTGTATCGAACGATCTCAAACTCGCGCCGGGCATTTTCACACTCGCCATCGCCATCATTTACCTCACCTCGCTTTCCAAAATTGTGATGGACGAGCGCGGTCACATTGTTCTGTCGAGCGCGTTCAAAAAAATTCACATAGACGCGGCAGACGTGACGAGCATCGAGTACAACTCGCGCTCGATTGCGCTGAAACATCGGCACGGCAAAATTGATCTGCCGAATTTGGGCACGCCGACCCAGGAATTTTTGCACGACCTGAAACAACGCAATCCGGCGATTGTCGAAGAGTACGGCTTGCAACTGCGCTTGGCACGCAATCGCACGTTTATGATTGTGATAGTCGTGCTGAGTCTACTCGTGCCGTTGCTTCTCGTCGCACTCATCCTCGCGATTCAAAATGGCGGCATGGCAAAATAAAGTTCCAGGATATGGACAAAACAAAAACGCTCCCCTGCCATAAACAAGGGAGCGTTTTGATTCGCACGAGAATTATTTGATCTCGACGACAGCGCCAACTTCTTCCAATTTCTTCTTGGCGTCGGCGGCTTCTTCTTTGGTCGCGCCTTTTTTGATCGAGGCGGGCGCGGATTCGACGAGGTCTTTGGCTTCTTTCAAACCGAGACCCGACACGATTTCGCGAACGACCTTGATGACCGGAATCTTTTGCGAGCCGGCTTCTTTCAGGACGATTTCGAATTCGGTCTTTTCTTCCGCGGCGGCGGCAGGAGCCGCACCGGCGGGAGCCGCGCCAACAGCCGCAACCGCGACTGGAGCGGCGGCACTGACGCCGAGTTTTTCTTCGAGCAGTTTGACGAGTTCGGAAGCTTCAATCAGCGTCAAGCCCTGAATGTCTTCCGCGATCTTGAGCAATTTTTCGGATGCCATTGTAGATATTCTCCTAAATTTGATTGTTGAATGTTGCAGGTTTCCGGTTCAAGTTAATCCTGAAACCTTTAAAGTTTGAACCTGAAACGATTACGCCGCCGCGCCTTGTTTTTCGAGTTGTTCGGCGCGCGCTTTGAGCAAGTACAACACCTGGCGGATGCCCGAAGCCATGACGCCGGCGACCTGGGTGGCTGGGGCGTTGATCGTACCGAGCAAACGAGCAAATGCTTGTTCGCGAGTAGGCAGATCAGCGAGTGCCGCCGTTTCGGCGCCGCGCAGAACGCTCTGTCCCATGATCGCGCCGCGCACTTTAACGTCGCGATCTTTGAAAAAGTCGTTCACCGCACGAGCAGTTGTAGCAATGTCGGTGTGGCAGAATGCGATCACGTTCGGACCGGCAAGCAAATCTTCCGGCACGGGCAAGCCCGCCTCTTTCAGCGCGAGCGCGACCAGCGTGTTTTTCGTCACGTGCAAGCCGCTCTTCATACCACGCAATTGATTACGCAACTTGGCGAGTTCAGCCGTCGGCACTCCGCGATAGTCAGCAAAGATCAATGCCTGCGAATTCTTGAATTCTTCGGTCAACTCGGCGACCAAGTCATTTTTGGTTTCACGAGATACTGGCAAGTTGATTCACCTCCTTACGATTTGTCCCTCTGAGCAAAGCGAAGAGTCTCATGTGAGTTAAAACGCTTCGCTCGGCTCAGCAGGACTGGATTAAAAAAAAGTCTTTGTGCCATGCCGACACAAAGACTTTACATCAAATTGCTTGACTTGATCTTTGCCTCGGCAGGCGATTGGCATTAAGCGTCTCTCGACGCACCTGCGGTCATTGGCGATATTTGATTCAGAAAAACCAGAATGTTTTATTCAGAGACCTTGACGTTCGTTGCCTCGTTCACATTGAGGTGGATGCCCGGTCCCATTGTGTTCGCGACAACCATCTTTTTGATATAGATGCCTTTAGCGGCGGTGGGTTTCGCACGCATAATGGCTTCAATCATCGAGGTCAGGTTTTCAAGCAATTGCTCTTCGGTGAAATTCGATTTGCCGACGATGGTGTGAACATTGCCGGTCTTGTCGGTGCGAAACTCGACGCGACCTTGGCGCAATTCCTTGAGAATGCGCGGCAATTGATCTGCCGCGACGACAGTGCCGGCTTTGGGATTCGGCATCAAGCCGCGCGTGCCAAGCGTTTTACCGAGACGACCAACCTTCGCCATCAATTGCGGCACAGCCACCGCTACATCGAATCCAAAGAAACCACCTTCGACTTGCTTGATGAGGTCATCCCCACCGGCGAAATCTGCGCCGGCTTCTTTGGCGATACGTTCGGCGTCGCCATCCGCGAACACGGCGATGCGAATTTGCTTGCCGGTGCCGTTAGGCAGGAGCGTGACGCCGCGCACGATTTGATCGGCTTGCTTGACATCCACACCCATTTTCAGGTGCAGTTCAACGGTGCCGGGAAATTTGGTGTACGCCGTTTTTTTGAGAAGCGCAACCGCTTCCTTGGTCGAGTACTCTTTGTTGGGATCAACGAGCTTGCTTGCTTCGAGATACTTTTTGCCGTGCTTGGACATGTTGTCTCCTTGCGGTTCTAGTGCGCGTTGTCGCGCTCCCGCGAACATGGGTTTAAAATTTTTGTTTCAGGTTAAACATGATGCAATTTCACTATTTAACTTGAAACTTTAAACCTGAAACTATTCTTTAACTTCAATCCCCATACTGCGCGCGGTGCCTTCAATCATACGCATAGCGCCATCCACATCCACCGCGTTCAGGTCTTTCATTTTCATTTCCGCAATTTCGCGGACTTGCTTGCGCGAGACAGCACCAACTTTGTTGCGGTTGGGCACGCCCGCGCCTTTTTCAACACCAGCCGCTTTGCGCAAGAGTACCGGAGCGGGCGGTGTTTTCAAAACGAACGAGAACGAACGATCTTGATAAATCGTGATTTCTGCTGGAACAACCATGCCCGCCATGCTGGCGGTCTTGGCGTTGTATTCCTTGCAGAACTGCATGATGTTGATACCATGCGGACCAAGCGCAGTCCCGACCGGCGGCGCAGGCGTCGCTTTGCCGGCTTGCACTTGCAGTTTGACAATTGCTTTAGCTTTCTTACCCACTATTCCTCCAATGAGCCAATGATCCGATTATCCAATGAGCCAACCATTTAGAACATGGGCACATTGGGCAATTGGCGCACAGCTTATACTTTTTCGACTTGCAGTAAATCGAGTTCGACTGGCGTCTCGCGTCCAAAGAACGAAACCATGACGCGCACTTTGCCTTTTTCCATGTTCACTTCGTCAACCGTGCCGCGAAAATCGGCGAATGGTCCGTCAATGATGTGAACAACCTGACCGATGCGATAGGTGACGCGCACTTTGGGTTGGTCGGCTTCCATCCGTTTGAGAATTTTGCCGACTTCTTCTTCGCGCAGAGGCGCAGGCTTGTCGCCGGAACTCACAAACCCCGTCACACCGGGCGTGTTGCGTACCGCGTACCATGCGGCTTTCGCCGCCGGATCTTCGGCACGATATTCGATCATTTCGACAAGCACGTAACCGGGAAAGACACGCCGTTGAACAACTTTGCGTTGTCCTTCGCGCAAATCGAGTTCTTCTTCGGTTGGGACAATCACGCGAAAAATCAGACTGTGCAATCCCGGTTCAGTCATCAAGCGTTGTTCCAAACCTTTTTTGACCTTGTTCTCGTACCCGGAATAGCAATGCACCACATACCACGCCCGTTTGGTCTCTTCGGTCGGCGCAGAAGCGGTCGCCGGCTCGCTCGATTCAGGGGCGCGTTCAATCTCCGTCACGGGTTCATTCGCGGCGGTTTCAGGGGTAGTCTTTTCTTCTTCGCTCATGATTGGATCATCCACGTTTGTAACTCTTTATGCCGAGACGACTAGCGTCCCAACAAAACGCGTACCAACGCGGAAAACAATTGGTCCACAATACCAAAAAATGCCGCCATCACCGCAATCGTCACGATGACGATGGTGGTGAGGTTGGTCGCTTCCTCGCGCGTAGGCCAAACCACTTTGCGCAGTTCGGCACGCGTTTCGCGCAGGTATTGCGTGACTCGATTTTCTTTGCGAATTTCTTTAAGCACAATCTACTCCCGACGCGGGATGGCACGTTTGCTCTTGACAAATCAAGACACCGTCACCCCGCGCACGTCTCAGCGGACGACGGTGCCTGAGCATTCCACCCAAGGCGTTGTTACTTGGTTTCGCGATGCAACGTATGCCGACGATCATGCCGGCAATACTTTTTCAATTCCATGCGCGCCGTGTCGTTCTTTTTGTTCTTTTCGCTGGTATAGTTGCGATTCTTGCACTCGGTGCATTCGAGCGTCACAACCAGGCGATTCTCTTTCTTTGCCATTAGTCTATCACCTTCTCTACAAAATGGAGCCTTCGCTGGGACTTGAACCCAGGACCCCGTTCTTACCAAGAACGTGCTCTACCAACTGAGCTACGAAGGCAAATGCAATTTTCGATTGCGGATTTTCGATTTGAACAATCGCAAATCGAAAATGGGTTGTGGGGAGGGAGAGATTCGGACTCTCATAGCCGTACGGCATCGATTTTACAGACCGACGCGACTCACCACCTTCGCCGCCTCCCCATAATTCAGTTGTCAATCCGCTTGCTTGCGAGAGCTGGTGGTCGGAATCGAACCGACGACCGTCTCATTACAAGTGAGATGCTCTGCCGACTGAGCTACACCAGCAAATTGAGCGGGAGCGATTATATACGCAGTTTTCTAAATTGTCAAAAACGATGCGACAATCTTGACTAATTCCAAGTTTGAGCGTCTCGCCCTCGTTGAGGTAATAAACTGTGGTATAATCATTTTACGTTTGCAGTTTATCATACTCTTCGATGGATGTAAAATCATGATGAATGTTACCGATTTGAAACAACGCGCACTCGCCACGATTGACGCACATTCCGCTGAACTGATTCAATTAAGTAGCACAATTCACGCCAACCCTGAACTTGCATTCCAAGAAGTGCAATCTGCCGCGTACTTGAGCGACACACTCGAACGACATGGTTACGCGGTAACACGTGGCGTCGGCACACTCGCGACCGCATTTCGCGCCGAGCATCCCGGCCAAGCGAGTGGTACGACCATCGCCTTGCTCGCCGAGTACGATGCCCTGCCGGACATTGGACACGCGTGCGGACACAACATCATCGGCACAGCGGCGATTGGTGCGGCAATCGGTGTGCGCGCGGTAATGAATGAATTGCCGGGCAAGGTGGTCGTCATCGGCACGCCCGCCGAAGAAGGTGGCGGCGGCAAAATTATTTTGCTCAACAATGATGCCTTTGCCGGCGTGGACGCCGCGATGATGGTGCATCCATCGGGGCGCACGATGGTGGATCGTCGTTCACTCGCTTCGGTTCGCTTGAATATCGAATTTACCGGTCGCGCCGCACACGCCGCCGCCGCGCCGGAAGATGGCATCAATGCGCTCGAAGCCGTCATCCTCACCTTCAACAATGTCAACGCGATGCGTTTGCACCTCAAACCCGAAGCGCGCGTGCATGGAATTATTTTGCATGGTGGTTCGGCGGCAAATATCATTCCCGATTTTGCCTCCGCCCAATTTAGTGTGCGTGCCGCATCGCAAAAGTATGCCAACGAAATTCTCCAGCGCGTCATCGCTTGCGCGCAAGCCGCCGGCATCGCAACCGGCGCAACGCTCAAACATTCGGTCAAACCCGGTTACGCCGAAATGATTCCGAATCCGGTCATGGCAAAACTCTTTGCCGAAAATTGGCGCACACTGGGAATTGAGGTGCAACCCGTGCGTCCGAACGAACGTATGGGTTCGACCGACATGGGCAATGTCAGCCAAACTGTGCCGGCGCTTCATGCGTACATCGCGATTGGACCGGAAACACTCCCAGGTCACACGCCCGAATTTCGTGACGCCGCAGTTTCACCGGCCGGTCATGCGGGATTGCTTCAAGCGGCGAAAGGCATGGCGATGACCGCGATTGATTTGTTGAGCGATGCCGCTTTGATGCAAGCCGCGCAAAATGAATTTACCGCAACGATGAGCAAGTAGAAACGTTGCACGCTTTGCGAACGTCTCTACGAAATTTTTCTTTTGACGAACCGGTTGTCACTGTGCTATAATCGCACCGCTTGAACGCCATGAATCATCGCCCAACTATTTCCGTGGTCATTCCCACTCGTAATGGCTCCGCGACACTCGCCGCGTGTCTGACCGCCCTCCGCGCGTCATCTCTCCCACCCGACGAAATCATTGTTGTGGACGACGCGTCTGCCGATAACACGGCGCAGATCGCAGAGCAGTTTGATTGCCGCGTCATTCGCCAACGTGAAAATATTGGCGCGGCACGCGCAAAAAATCGTGGCGCGGAAATCGCGACGAGCGACGTACTCTTTTTCACCGACGACGATGTAATTGTCGCGCACGATGCGATTGCAAACTTGGCCGAGCGATTTACAGACTCGCGTGTTGTCGGTTTGGTCGGATTGCTCGACAGCAAAATTCCGTTCGAGGATTTTGCAAGCAATTATAAAAATTTGTGGATGCGTTTTACGTACGAGCGTGTGCCGCGTGAACACATCGGATTGTTTTACACCAGCATCGCCGCGATGCGTCGCCAAGTTTTCGCGCAACTCGGTGGGTTTGACAAAAATTATTTTGGCGCGAGTATCGCCGAAGACACCGAGTTTGGTCAGCGCGCATGGGGCGCCGGGCATCACATCGTGCTCGATCCGCGCGTGACCGCTGAGCATTACAAACATTACACCCTGCGCGAAGTTTTGCGAACAGATTACTTGCGTGCGCGCGCATTGATGTTGATGCGTCTGCGCAAACGTGGTCAGCCATTTTACACGAGTGTCCCAGCATTCTATCAACTCGCCGTGCCGACGATGGCGGCGACCCTGGGTTGTCTCGCGCTCGGAATTATTACGCCATTTTTTTTGATCGCTAGCGCCGTTCTACTTTTAACTTTTTACTTTTTATTTTTACCTTGGTTCAGCTATCTTGCGCGTCAACGCGGAATTGGCTTTGCATTGCTCGCCGCGTTGTTCCAACCGATTGATGTGATTGCGGTCGGATTGGGAATGCTCATCGCCGCAAGCGAGTTTGTGCAAGGTAAAAAATACTAGAGCCGTTTCCAATGCCGTAAATCAAATCGGAATTCGCTCTAACCACCAATTTTTCGAGGAGACCTCCTCGTTTCAATAGCACGACCCAGAAGGAGAAAAACCCATGTCAATGATGGATTATGCAAAGTTTGCGCCGCGCATCCTTTACAAAAAAGGCGCGTCGCCTCTATACTTTGTGCTCTTCATCACCAAAAATTGCAACGCGCGATGCGGGCACTGTTTGCTCGGTTCGCACGAACGTCACACCGGCGAGTTGACGATTGACGAAATCGAAAAAGTCAGCCGCTCGATGGACGATATGATCTTTTTCACACCGACCGGCGGCGAACCCTTCCTCCGCAAAGATTTGCCGGAGATCGTCAAGATTTTCCACAAGAACAATCACGCGCCGAACGTCGGCATTCCGACAAATGGCTCGCTCACCAGTCGCGTCGTAGATGGCACGCGCGAGATGCTCGACTCATGCCCGGGCATGGACTTGCACATTGACATTTCGATTGATGGCGTGGAAGAAGACCACGACAAGTTTCGCGGGTTCAAAGGGTTGTTCGACCGCGCGATTCGCACGTACCGCGAACTGCGTGTTCTCGAAAAACACTATCACAATTTTTCTGCATGTATCCAAATCGCGGTCAGCGCGTACAATCACGACCGGCTCGAAGAGATTTACGATTACCTGCGCACCTACGTCGGCGTGAACACCGTGTTCACCCTGCTCTTGCGCGGCGGACCCAAAGACCCTGCCGCCAAGTTCACGCCGCCGATTGACCCCAAGGCGAACCAGTTCGACATTGACAACTATATGAACTTTCACTATCACCTCGAAAACGCAAACAAGTCGCGCGAGTTGTCGGGGTATTACAAATTGCCGTTCGGCGATTTCATCAATGCCAAACGCATCATTCGCCCAAAACTGATTACCAAAATGGTCAAGGAACGCCGGTTTGTGATTCCGTGTTACGCCGGCTCGCTCGGCGGCGCGATGTACGCGAACGGCGATGTGCTGGCGTGCGAATTGCTCGAAGAAAAAATCCTGGGCAATGTGCGCGATTACGATTATGATTTCAAAAAGATTTGGTTCTCGCAAAAAGCCGACGAAGCACGCGAGTGGATTTCGAAAACCAAATGCTATTGCACGTACGAATGTTTCCTCACCGTCAACATCTTGTTCAATCCCTTGATGTACCCGGTGATTATGAAAGAGTGGGCAAGTTTGAAATGGGCGCAACTGCGTCACGGTCTCTCGCCCGAAGTGATGCAATCCGCGCCGCGTCCCGCCGAAAGTTATCGCATCGAAATCTAAAGGAGTGAAACAGGTAGACAAGTAGACCAGTAGCACCCTGCGCGTCTACCTGTTTCCTTGTTTGCCTGTCTACGTTTTGCTGAATGTACAAAAATCATCGCATCTCGCTTGTGATGCCGTGCTACAATGAAGAGCACGGCTTGCCCGAAGTCTACCGTGACATGCCCGCGCTCATTGACGAAGTGATCGCAGTAGACAACAACTCGACCGACCGCACGGCCGAGGTTGCGCGCAGTTTCGGCGCGCGCGTCATTCGCGAAACCACGCAAGGGTACGGCGCGGCGTACAAGACCGGTTTGCGCAACGCGACCGGCGACATTATCGTGACGATGGACGCCGACGGCACGTACCCGCGCAATTTCATTCCGATTTTGCTCGACGTGCTGATTGATGAAAATTTCGATTTCATCACCTGCGATCGCACCGGGCATAAGGACAAACCCAGCAATTGGTTGCGCGTGTTCGGCAACGACGTGCTCAACTGGTTCATCTGGGCACTCTTTTGGTTTCGCGTGCGCGATTCACAATCGGGCATGTGGGTGTTTCGCCGCCAAGTGCTATCGCACCTGAGTCTCACAAGCGACGGCATGGCTTTCTCGGAAGAAATCAAACTCGAAGCGATGTCGAAAAAGAAAATCATTCGCGGCATCGAATTGCCGGTGTATTACAAGGAACGGCACGGTGTCAGCAAATTACGCATCTGGCGCGATGGGTTTTACAATTTGTTCTTTCTGTTTCGCAAACGGTTCGGTTTGCTCGGTAGCGCGCCACCGCTAGTTGAATCCAAGCACACGAATTTGCCAAAAGAATCGAATCTATAGAAAATAGGCGGGCACATGCCCGCCTTGTCTTTTGGAAATGCCATGTCTCGTTTGAGTAAATGGTTGCTCGTCCTCGTCGTTGTGATCGCGGCGTTGCCGCTGTTTCCGCTCGCCGCATATTATTTTATGGGCGACGGTTTTTTGCATTTGTTTCGGCTCTATGAATTCGACCGCGTGTTACATCAAGGCGTGCTGTATCCGCGTTGGGCGCCCGATTTTGCACAGGGGTATGGTTATCCTGTCTTTAATTATTACACACCACTCGCATTCTATCTCGCCGAAACGATTCATTTGCTCGGCACGAACATCGCACACGCCATCATCGCGACGTTCGTCGTTTTCATCGCGATTGCCGCGACCGGCGCGTACGCGCTCGGCAGTGAGCTTGCCCGCGAACATCCGCACACACACGCCATCGGTTTGTTGACCGCGATTGCGTACGTGTTCTTTCCGTACGTGTTGCTCGAATTCTATGTGCGCGGCGCGATTGCCGAAGCGCTCGCCGCCGCCCTCCTGCCCTGGATCGTGTGGTCTCTGCGACGAACACTCACACGCACAAGCATCACCGCAATTTTATTCGCTGCGATTTTTTCCGCGCTGTTTGTCATCAGCCACAATTTGACCGTGCTCCTCATCGCGCCGTTTCTTCTCGTGTTCGTCGTTCGCGAAATATGGCAACTCGATGCGTCCGCGCGCAAATCGGCGTTCGCGCGTTTGAGTAGCGCACTCGGCTTGGGCGCGTTGCTCTCTGCATTCTACTGGTTGCCGATGTTGTTGGAATTGCCACTCGTCGCCGTGAGCCGCGAACGGCGTCAAGTGGCAGACATGCTGAAAGCAAGTTTGCTCTCGCTCACTAACCTGTTTCAATTTTCATTTCCGTATCAATATCAAGACGATCCGTACCCGCTGGCATTTTTGCCCATGTGCTTGTGTGTCGTAATCGTCATTGTTGCATTTTTCTCGCGTCGCAAATCGCGCGGTACGATTTTGTTGTTTGGCATTGCCGTGTTGCTCGCAACAATTTTGTTGCTCGATGTCGCACGCGACACCTGGCTCGGCATTCCGTTTCTCAGCACCGCCCAGTTTGCATGGCGCATCACCGTGTTAATCAACCTGGGTGTTGCAGTCGCGATTGGTTTATTGCCCACGTTGTTCAAGACATCCCGTTGGGCTACGCTTGTGTATGTGTGTATTGCGTTTACGTTGATTGGAAATGGTGTGGGGAATTTAAAGGCGCAACCGCTAGAACACCCGCGCGATGATTTGACACTCGCACAAATGATGCGGTTCGAAGTCAACACGCGCGCGCTCGGTTTTGGTTCATTCGCCGAGTACTTGCCGCTCAG